>JAIECF010000160.1 GCA_029068655.1 Muribaculaceae bacterium
GTATTGTTCCATGATGTAAGCACCTACTTTCACTTAGAATAGGGGAGGATTCTCGGACATGTGTTTCCGTCTTAACTCCACTATCCGCATGAAGTAAGACTTGGGGAGCGTAAAAAGGTATGGAAATGTTGGGTCGTTCCGGAATATCCTGCCCAGCTCCTCAAGCTGCGTCAGATCTTCTTCAACTCGATCTGCACGTTGCTGAGGCTCCGGGCTACTATAAAAAGGAGCCTCCGGAGGTCAGGGATATCGATGTCAGAGACAGATCCGCAATTCGGGCACTTGATATTGCGGATGGAGAAGCGGAAGTTGTAGGGATCAAGGACCATCTGCGCTACCTGAATCACCGTCTGCATATCGAACTCATCCAGCTTCTGCAGAATCTTTACGATATCAGAGGTATCGGTGACGCGGGACCACTTGCCGCTTGTAGTGGGAATCAGGAAGCCCTTAACCGCCGGAAGAATATCTGCAGTGATACTCTCAGACACCAGCGTAGGGTTGGTCATGACCGCTTCTTCACCGTCGTCAATGACCGTAAAGGCATACACAGAATTCAGGTACTGGTATGCAGACACGTGGCCGTAGATCAGCTGGAACCCGGAAGTCTTCAGCTTGACCGTATTATTGGCCTGCACCAGAGATGTCTTGTAGTTCTCCATGATGCCGGCGCCGGTGGCAGCAGAGGTCTTCTCCATGTCTTCCAGAATAGACGGATCAATCTTGTCCACTTCGATGAGATCGGCGGGGGAGTACACCCAGTCGTAGTTGTGATCACAGACCTGGCCATTGGGCAGCTTGGAGGTGCAGTGAACCGCAACGATCTCCTGGTTCATGGCTGTTGCCTGCAGGATCTTACTGAGCATGAACTGCAGATCCTTGTAGGAGGTCTTCATCAGGAAGTCCATGAACTTGGTCACACGGTGGACAGATTTCTGATCAATCTCAGCGGGAATGGGAACACCACCGCGGAGCTTAATCCGCTTCTTGGTAGTAGGATCAATGTACCAGCTCCACTCTTCCCAGGGTCCGATAGACTGGTTCTTGATATGGTCAAAGCAGATGGACCACTTCTTCCACTCACCGTCCAGGTTGTTCAGCTGATTGGAATTGGACAGATCCAGCATCTCGGGGTAGGAGAGGCCGATGAAGACGCAGCGGTACTTGGATGCAGGAAGAACTGCCTCTACACAGTTCGCGGCAGATTTATACTGCTCCAGAACCTGATCAACCGCGTTACCGAAGATGTCTTCAATCTCACCGAACTCCAGGGTATCACTCTCGACGATCTTCAGCTCAACGGTTCTGGACTTACGGATCTTCTCCAGATCTTCCTCTGTAAAGGAGACCTGAGCAGCATCTCTCTTGTCGATGATGACGGTAGTGTCAGCCGCGGGTACAGCCTCTTCACCAGATGTCGCTCTCTCATGCTCTGCGGCAGATCCCTCTTCAGTACCCTCGTCAGAGGGGATGGTGGTGCCCGGATTGATGTCAATGATCTTTCCAGAATCACCATTGCGAAAATCACCGCTGCTCATACCAGAGTGCTCTTCAGGATGCTCCCATGTAACAAACTCAGGATGCTTCTCGGAGATTTCCGTCAGCAGAGCTACCAAGTGTTGCTGGCCGCGACTGTAGTCTGTATCTTCAGCCGCCGCTGTGATACTGGCATGGTACTGACCAGGCTGCTCACCAGCTTCAGGGGGAATGTTCAGATGGGCAATGCCCATGCGAGATTTGGCATCCTCGATATTCAGGCGAGCCCGCTCCAGAGCATCCATTGTCTGTCGCGCCAGCTGCTTGGCCTCATCGTCAGCAACGTTCTTCAGATTGTGATCAGATTCCTCCTCACGGAATTTGTCCTTGTCAATCAGTACTCCGCCGGAACGCTGCATCTCTGGCATATCCTCCAATAACTTGGGATCAGGGCGCCAGCCGCCATCCTGCGGTGCAGCAGGAGGTGTCGGAGTCGGCTCAGGTGCGGGAGCAGGCGTAGGGACAGAAGGAGCAGGTTCAGGGGTCTTGAAAAGATCGGCGTCAGCAGTGCCGCTGTTCAATTGAGCAGCCATTTCAAATACACTGAAGCCGCTAGATTTGGGTTCACTCATAGGGATTTCCTCCTTTGATATAGTCTTACAACAGTAGTTTCTGAGATTAATCTTTTAATTGTACGAAGCGATCATAAAGACGATGTAGTTATAGACCGCTCTCGTGTAATTGCTTATGGTACCTGGTCGCTGGTACAGTTTCTGAATCTGGACGATATCCAACATCCACGAATTCAGGATCTGGTGGATTTCTTGGTACATGGGATCTTTGGAAGTGGAAATAGATCGGAATAAGATGATGCCAAAGTTGACGAACTCCCCACTACCGACACCAGTTGATGTTGGATTCTTCAAGAAGAAGATGGTAATGATATCTTCCACCAATTTTCCAAGTCGATTATTCTTCGTGGACATAATCTGATTCAAGTACGTGATCAGATTGTCCTTATCAACTTTGGATGCCTGAGCGGCTGTACGGGCCAATGCAGCATTAATCCCACCAACGGCAAACTTGTTGACTGTGGTAGTTACTACTTGTGCCGTTAATGTGGTATGGCCCTCTTGGTCCGCTAGGGATCCATCATCAAATGTGGAAGATTTGGAATGTTGCGTCGCTCCCTTTTCATTGGCGGCGAAGTACTCCCGGGAGATATTCTTCAGCTTATTCTTAATCTGATTCCGCATTCGGTACATAAAGTCCATGTATACAGAGTCATCACCCTCTTTCAAACGATCCGTCATGTAGACGACTGACGTATGTGCGTCATACTGAAGGAGTGCTTTCAGATTTGAGACTTTCTTGATTTGGAACTTGGCTCCGAGATGTTCGATGGTCCACTCCATGACTTCCTTCTTGACGCCAGTCTGCCAGAACTTTCGATACAGGATCGGGTACTCAGAAAATGCCCACATCAGTTCGCAGCATTCAACGGTATCTTCATATCCATTCTGGAGGGCATCGATAAGCATGGATGTGAACATCAGCTTGTGGGGGGCACTTTTGGCCAGTCCGGTGTAAACAGAAGAGATCTTCCCATAATAGGTCTCCTCTACCATCTTATCGTACATCTCCAGAAGCATGTCCGGTGTCAGCTCAAACATCTCATACAGAGGCTGCACCTGTTGTTCACCAAATGTGAATGTGTATACAGGCCCTGATGTCCCCAACTGCGTTGAGTGCTCATCCATGAACTTGCCGATGAATTCTACAATGGTATCGCGATTCTTAGGTTTCGCCAACGCGGGACTGATCTTAACCTGCAGATGATCTCTCAGATAGAAGTTCTCCTTAAAGACACCTGGCTTAGCCGTTTCCGTAATACCCTGATAGCGATTCATCTCCATCATAGCTTCTTCAAGGTATTCCTGCATGAAGAGCTCATACATGTTGTATCACCTCTCTAATACTTTAGAATTGCTCAAACAGACAAATGATATATTATAATTG
>JAIECF010000161.1 GCA_029068655.1 Muribaculaceae bacterium
ACAATAATTGAAAATTCTTGCGAATTTAATAAAAATTATTGAAAATGAAAAGTAAAACCAGTGTTAAAAAATCATTATATCTATAATTAAACTAAAGAATCGGTTCGTGTGTTTGTTTTTTATAATAAACTTAAAAACATAACCCTTAAATACTATGGAAGACGATCTTAAAAAAGCCGCTCTAAACTATCATAGATATCCTCGGCCCGGCAAGACAGAAGTAGTGCCGACTAAACCATATGATACTCCTGAAGACCTCGCGCTCGCGTATTCTCCCGGGGTAGCTTATCCTTGCCTGGAAATCAAGGATGATGCTGCTAAAATATTTGACTATACCAATAAGGGAAATCTTGTGGCAGTGATTTCAAACGGCACAGCTGTGCTTGGACTTGGAGATATTGGTGCTAAGGCATCAAAGCCTGTGATGGAGGGAAAGGCCCTGCTTTTTAAGATATTCGCAGGTCTTGATTCGTTTGATATAGAGATAGATGAGAAGGACCCGAAGGAGTTCATCAAGACCGTAGCCCGTCTTGCTCCAACTTTCGGAGGCATAAACCTCGAAGATATAAAGGCACCCGAGTGTTTTGAAATTGAGGCGTCACTTCGTGATCAACTGGATATTCCTGTAATGCACGATGACCAGCATGGTACCGCCATCATATCATCGGCAGCACTCATCAATGCACTCAAACTTCAGGATAAGAAGATAGAAGATGTAAGGCTTGTAGTAAACGGAGCCGGAGCTGCCGCTATAGCATGTACGCGTCTATTCTGTGAACTCGGACTTAGGCATGAAAATGTCGTGATGTGCGACAGCAAGGGAGTGATTCGTTCTGATCGAGAAAACCTAAATTCCTCAAAGAAAGAGTTTGCTACTACCCGCGACCTACATACTCTTGCTGAGGCTATGGTGGATGCCGATGTTTTCCTGGGCCTTTCCGTAGCTGATGTGGTGACACCTGAAATGGTTCTGTCTATGGCTCCGCGCCCCATAGTCTTCGCCCTCGCGAATCCGGCCCCTGAAATAGCCTATGAACTTGCCATAAAGACGCGTCCCGACATAATTTTTGCTACCGGCCGAAGCGACTATCCCAACCAGATCAACAATGTATTGGGCTTCCCATATATATTCCGTGGGGCACTTGATTGCGGTGCAACAACGATCAACGAGGAGATGAAAGTCGCTGCAGCAAGGGCTATTGCAGAATTGGCTCGTCAGGAGGTACCGGATACAATAGTGAAGGCATATGGAGGACGCCATCTTGAGTTTGGCCCGGACTATATCTTGCCTAAGCCGTTTGACAGACGTCTGCTGACCGTAGTAGCTCCGGCTGTGATAGAGGCAGCCATGCAGTCAGGTGTAGCTCGAAAGGAGATCAAGGATTTTGATTCTTATAGGGCAGACCTTGAGGAAATACTCTGCAACAACGACAGTCTCATCATGTATCTAATGACTGCACATGACTCATGTCGAGTACCTGAACTATGATCTCAAGATCAAATATCAATTATTAAAAATTACTATTAAGTCGGATTCTTCTTTGAATTCGACTTTCTTATATTTATGCACTCTACAAGTGTGTCTACAAGCAATCAGACGTATTTTTTTTCATGATAAGATGGAATTTTCGTTTTTTATGACTAATTTTGCATATAAAACTTTAAACTCCATTCATCATGAAAAAACATCTATTTATATTTCCATTGCTTGCGACAGCGTTCATCTCTATGGATGCCAAAGTGACTCCCGGATCCATGATCACCGATAATATGCTACTCCAACAGAATGGCAAGGCTCGCCTATATGGATACGCTGATCCAAACAAGACTGTGACGGTCACACCATCTTGGAACAATACACCATACACTACTCAATCAGATTCTAATGGCAAATGGAGCATTGCGATAGAAACTCCGGCAGGAGGATATACCCCTTACTCCATCACTATATCAGACGGATCACCTGTAACTATAGATAATGTTCTGATAGGGGAGGTGTGGCTTGCATCCGGACAGTCAAACATGGAGATGCCTCTAAAAGGATTTGCAGGTTGCTGCACTGAGGGTGGATATGACGAGGTAGCTTCAGCTCGTGAGCGTGCCAATAAAATCCGTTTCTATACCGTCCCTCTCAAACAGAGCTACGAACCGCTTGAGACCATTGATGCTTCATGGACAATACCGGGTCCTGACACGGCTGCTGAATACAGCGCGCTTGGATGGCACTTTGCTAAGCGTCTCAATGATGTACTTGATGTGCCGGTAGGTATAGTCCGCTGTGCATATGGAGGCGCTAAGGTTGAGAGCTGGACACCGCGCGAGATACTGGAGACATATTCTGATGTCTCTCTCGACCCTGCCGACCATGAGAAGATGGTGCACTATCATCGTCCGCTTCTGATGTATAACGCGATGTTTAATCCTGCCAAGGAATATACCTACAAAGGAATTATCTGGTATCAGGGTTGCTCTAATGTCGGGGCACATGCCGATTATCCTACTCGCCTTGCCAACATGGTTGAGCACTGGAGAAATGTGTTGGGAGAAGGTGAGATACCTTTTTATTCCGTCGAAATCGCACCATATGAATATGGATCGGAAGATGGTAGGCAATGGGCGCCACTGCTGCGTGAGGCTCAATGGAAGGCAATGGAGATTATCCCTAATTCGGGCATCATATGCACCAACGATCTTGTAAAACCATACGAGCGATACAATATCCATCCATCTGATAAGGCTACCCCCGGCAAGCGTCTTGCCGAGCTTGCGCTCAGCAAGACTTACGGAAATACTGTATTCCCCATAGAGAGTCCGCGTTATAAAGGGTATCGAATTGACGATGGTGCCGTAAGGATAGCTGTCGAGTCAAAGAGCGACGGTATCTGCCGCAATTATGCAATTGAGGGATTTGAGGTAGCAGGAAAGGACCGTGTGTTCCATCCGGCTGATTCCGTATGGCTTGACTGGCGTACGAATGAATTCATAGTGTCAAGCAAGGATGTTCCTGAACCTGTGGCCGCGCGTTATGGTTGGCGCGACTTCCTCCCTGGAAATGTGCATGCCGGAAATTATCTCCCGCTCGTTCCTTTCCGTACGGACGACTGGCCGGTAGAATGATCATTCATGAATAATCTGTTTTGCCCAGCCTACGCGCTTGGAGGTATCTCCACCGGGGCCTTTGCTTCCTGATTCGATGTAGCGTGCCGTCTTTTCGTTGTCGGGATTACCCCAGTTATTCCATCCTGCAGGAGTGATATGGTCGTCCATCTCGCAGTCGATGAAAGCTGTGTAGGCATATGGACGCCAAGGACGGCCGAGATATACTTTCTTTACGTCCGGGGTAGATCCGCTGGTTTTTCCGCTTCAACGGAGACTTCCATTTCTACCGGGCCATTTTTGCTTACCGAAACCATCTTTGTGTCTGATACCTTCATCTTGGTCCAGACGGCATCCGGAATGGCTTTCCATGCTGCGCAAAGAGCACCCCAGCGGGCATCTATATATGCAACCCGCGGATGCTTGACTATGGCACGGATGATCTGCGGCACCACATAGTCGAGCGTCATCTCCATAGGATATTTCTTGTCGGAGTCGAGAAGGGGAGTGCGGATCCACCCCGGACGTATGTCTGTGAAAGTGATCGCCACATTTTCCTTGTTGGAAAGTTGCTCAAGAGCTACAAGATAAGTCTGGGCACATTTCTTCGAAGCGGAATATGCTGCCATCTCGCCGATTCCGTTGGTTCCGGCCACACTTGTAAGAGCCACTATCTGCCCCTTACGGTTGTTATCACGGTAATAGCCGTAGGCTGCGCTTACCATACGGGCAAAGCCGGCGGCGTTTGTGGCTATCATTTCGGCCTCGCGGTGCGGGTCGAGGGTCGGATTGGCGTATCCTATTCCGGCCACATGGAAATATATGTCCATGCCGCCAAGCTTGTCGATCAGTTCCTCGAGTTTCTTCGGTCCGTCGTTGTGCGTTACGTCGATCGATTCATACTCCACGCAATCGGGATATTTCTCTTTGAGAGCATGAATTTCCTTTGTATGTCGGGCAGCCAGTCCTGTCTTTACTCCTCGGGAGGCGAGGGCTTCGGCCACAGCCAGACCAATTCCGGAGGATGCCCCCATTATCACTACTCTTTTCATAATCTGTTTTTTTGTGTTTTATTCTTTATTTTAAACACAATCATTATCCCTAAAGTTCAAGCGTGTCATTACGATAGCTGATATCAAGAATGGCGGAAGTTGATGCTGAAGGATTAAGGATTCTCAGATAGTCTATATAACTTATGTAGCGTCCACCCATGCTCTTCAAATGCTCCGTCTCGATCTGGAGATCGATGACTTTGCCTCCGTTTCGCTTCATCCATTCACATAATCCAATCAATGCGATCTTACTTCCTGACGGTACATATGAAAACATGCTCTCACCCATAAAGCAGTTGTTTAGCCAGACTCCGTAAAGGCCACCGGCAAGCTTCCCTGTATCTATATCCCAAACTTCCACTGATTTGACGAACCCTTGCCGCCATAACTCTGTGTATGCTTCTATGATATCTGCACCGAGCCATGGACCAAGCGGGCTTTCATGGCGTCCGTCGACCGTACGGCAAGCCTCTATTACATCCGGAAAAGCCTCGTTGAGGGAGACTCTGTATTTCCTCTTATTGAGAAGTGTGCGCATGGAGTGAGATATATGTATATCATCAGGGAAAAGCACAAACCGAGACAAAGGCGCCCACCATGACGGAGATGGATCAGTGAAGTCAAACCATGGGAATATTCCAAATGAATACGCGAGCAGCAGACGCCGTGGGTTAAGATCGCCTCCTGTGCAAAGCGGGCAACGTAGACTATCAGCGGTAACATCGGTGGGCATTTCCACGTCAAGGTCGCTTAGATCGAATGCCTCCTGCATAAACTTACATGCACGGTAGCGCGGATCCGGAAACCAGAGATCTCCCCCTATAGGCTCATTGTCTATGTCATATAAAGCCAATAAGCTGTCTTCCGATTCGGTATAGTAAGCGCAGCATAGCGGTAGGTATTCATCAAGAGGATTCATTTTTACGATTATTATTTAATGTTTTTCGTTGGCGGTAATCTGAATCTCACCATTGTCATCAGTATCTGTGAAAGCTGTTCCTCCCTTTGTGAGGGTGCCGAAGAGGATTTCCCTGCTCAGGGGTTTGGTGAGCCTGCGTTCGATCACTCGGTGGAGTTCTCGTGCTCCGTATTCGCGTGTCATTCCTTCTTTCATAAGGGCCTTTCGGGCGGCGTCCGTGATAGTAAGCATGACACCTTTTGCTTCCAGTTTTGACAATAGTCCTCTGAGCGCCTTGTCGAGGATCATGTCAGCCATACGGGAGTCCATGTCGTTGAAGACCTCTATAGCCGTGAGCCGGTTGATGAACTCCGGTTTGAATATCTTCTTCACCTCCTTCAGCATAGTCTGTCCGGCACTTGCATTGTTCCCGAAGCCGACACTTGCGCGAGAAGCAAACCGAGCCCCTGCATTTGAGGTCATGATAAGTATTACATGCGAAAAGTCAGCCTCACGTCCGCGGTTGTCGGTCAACCGTCCGTTGTCCATCACCTGCAGCAGAATATCGTATATGTCTGAGTGGGCCTTTTCGATCTCATCGAGCAGCAAAACGCAGTTGGGATGCTTTATAATTGCATCTGTCAGCAGTCCGCCATCCTCATAACCCACATATCCGGCGGGAGAACCTATCAGTTTGGCGACTGCGTGCTTCTCCGCATATTCGCTCATATCGAATCTTACCAGACCTATCCCCATTTCTTTTGCCAGAACTTTAGCCAGCTCTGTTTTTCCTACACCTGTAGGTCCTACAAATAGAAAGCATCCCATCGGCCGGTTTTCGTCAGTCAGTCCTGCTCGCGCCATCAATACAGATTCAGCGACATCTGTCACCGCATCATCCTGTCCGTAAACACTCTTGAGTATTCTTTCGGATAGAGACCGGGTATTTTCCGTTTTCTCCTCAGTCATTGCGAGGGCATCAACACGAGCTATTTTTGAAAGCACCTCCGCGACAAGATTTTTGTCGACTACCCGGCTACCGTCTTCGCCCGGATGCAGCTCGCGCCATGCTCCGGACTCGTCAATGAGATCGAGGGCCTTGTCGGGGAGGAAGCGGCCGTGGATATGTCGGGCACTCATCTCAGCGGCATACTCCATTACTCCCGGAGCATACGACACTCCATGGAAATCCTCATATCCCTTCCGGAGCTGATTCAGAATGCGGGCAGTCTCATCTATTGTTGGTTCGCATATCTCTATTTCCTGAAAGCGTCGGCTTATGGCTCGATTGCGACCCATCGTTCGCTTGTGGTCCTCAAAAGTAGTAGCTCCTATGAATCGAACATCGCTTTCCTCAAGATAACGCTTGATAATGTTAGATGCATCCAGGCCTCCCTCGCTTGAGGCTCCGGCTCCCATCATTGTTTGGATCTCATCGATATACAGTACGGAATTGCCTTCCTGTGCGACTCCTTCGAGGATCTTCTTCAATTTCTCCTCGAAGTCTCCTCGGTAGCGAGTTCCTGCTACCAGACCTCCCATCTCCATTCGATATATTTTAGCTCCTTTCAGACGTTCAGGGACATTTCCTTCATTGATCATACGCGTGAGACCGTATACTATCGCAGTCTTGCCAACTCCCGGTTCGCCGATATGTAGAGGATTGTTCTTCTCCTTGCGGCAGAGCACCTGAATGGTTCGCTCCAGTTCTTTCTCTCTTCCTATAAGAGGATTATGCTGATCTACGATGTCGTTCAGGCACACTACCTCCTTATGCCAGTCGCTGGAAGAATCAAAACCTTCGTCAATCCATTCGCGAGTATCAAAATCACCGTTAATATTGTTTGGATCGATGACGCTGCTTCCTGAATAATCACGGTCTTCCTCCAGACTCTTCTTCATCATTCCAGCTATGACCTCCGCTGTCATCATCCCACATTCGGTGGTTTCATTTTCGTAAGTTAGAGCTCCAATGAAGCCTCCACTGTCGCTTGTAATGGAGTTAAGCAGATAGCAGGCTGTCGAATCATCGAGATGGAAAAGTGCATGTATGGCATGTTCGATATCTGCTTCTTCCCTTCCTGAGCTGACGCATTGCACCTCAATTCGATTGAAGAGTTCCTGCATCTTTTCTGATACAGGTATACCGGGATATTTCTGTTCTTCCTTGATTTCCTCCCATATGTCTTCTGGTGTCTGTTCAAGTTCGTTGATATAATCGTTGATATAGCAATCCAGCCATATACGGCTATCTTCCGGGAGATGGGACATACATTTCTTCCATGCCGGGAGCTGCATGATGGCGAGTAGGAAATGCTCGGGGGTTACGAACTGGTGGCGCATCCTGTCGGTTGTCTCGCAGGCGGCGGATATACATATTGTGAAATTATGGCTATATTTCATTGATTATAAAGGAATGGATTGTTCTTCAATAGTCACTTTTAAGGGAAATCCTTCAGCGCGAGCCATACGTGTTGCTGTATGAGCCTTAGAGCGTGCGATGTCAAGGATGTAGCTGCCTACAGTCGCTTTCCCGGAATGATGCACTTTTAGCATTAAGTCGAAAGCATCTTTTTCAGGAAGGAAGAAGACCTGTCGAAGCACTTTTACTACAAACTCCATCGTAGTGAAGTCGTCGTTGTGGAATACAACGTCATATTTTTCGGGGCGCTTGATACGCTCCTGTGTCATGGTGCTTCCCTGTCTTTTCTGATCTGCCATATTTTATAATCTCCTATAGTTATTTATCTATTTGTGCCTGATTATTGATACAGGTGTAGGGTGAAATGTAAATAGCCTTGTAGATATTATATGTATCTGACGCTACAAGCTCATGTCTGCTTCTTTTCAGTCCTGTCACCCATATGATCTCACCATCAGAGAGACGTACGAGAACCCTGATGGCCTCTTTTTGTCTTCTGTCAAAGCGGGCGTCGCTTATTATATCGCTTACGAGACGTGTTCCCTTCATTCCAAGTGGCGCCATTCTGTCGCCTGTCCGAGGGCGGCGGATTTCGTAAGCCGAGCTGTCTTGCGGCAGATAGATGATGTCATGGGTTCGGTTGCCTTTTATGTCTGACATCAGATCACTAGTCATTTTCAACTTTTCCCATTTGATGAAAGGCTCTTCTTCTGTCTCTCCATATGCCTTGATTACAAGACGATCGCGTTCAAGTGTGGCTTCATGGGAGTTTGAAAGTGCCCAGTTGCGCTTTTCGAAGGGTCTGCCGAGACTTTCCAAAATATCATATGCTATGGATGGATTTCCTCCGAATGGCTCGATAAACCTAAGAATGGTGCCCGGCGAGATACTGTCATCGTAGACGTACAGGCATCTGGGAGAAGGACTTAGAGTCTGTAGCTTAAGTCTATAATAATTATCAACAATAGCTGATTCTTCCTTCATGATTGAGACTGTCTTTGATAGAGATTTGCGGGCACCTGGCCATCGGCTTTCGAGCAGTGGAAGCACATCGCGTCGGATGAAGTTTCGGCGATATTCACTGGATAGATTGCTTGAGTCCGTGATAAAGCCTTGGTTGATGGCTGAGAGATATATCTCTATTTCTTTTCTTGTTGTTCCCAAGAGGGGACGGATGATTTGCCCGTTGTCGGCATCCATTCCACGCATACCACGAGATCCGCTACCTCTCAGCATGTTCATGAACATAGTCTCTATATCATCGTCCGCGTTATGGGCTACTGCTACTCTTTCCAGGCCTTGCTCACGGCAAATGCGGAAAAAGTCCGCATATCGCAATTCGCGGCATGCCATCTCTATGCTCAATCCAGGATGCTCTTCAAGATAATTAGCGACATTGTAGTCAAGGCGATGGAGTGGGATATGGAGTCGTTCGCAAAGGTGAGCGGTGAAGGCGGAATCTCGGTTGCTCTCCTCGCCGCGTAGATGAAAATTGCAGTTGGCGGCTTCCACGTGTATTCCAAGACGCGGCGCTACACGAGCGATGGAGCATAGCAGAGCTACGCTGTCGGCTCCTCCGCTGACTGCAGCCAGGAGGCTGTGAATGCCGGAGGTTTCTAACGTGTGGGCGATAAGGTTTTCTAAAGTATGTTTTATTTTATTTTCTTTCATTATCTTCACTTCGAATCGCCTCTCCGGGGCTATCTGAGATTTATTAATGATAAAGCCACACCATCGTCATGGTGCGGCTTTATGTTAAAATCGGTAGATACCTTCCGCTTATTACTTCTTAGTGCGGTTGCCGTAACGGCTGCGGAATTTGTCGACGCGACCTGCGGTGTCAACGAGTTTCTGCTTGCCGGTGAAGAAGGGATGTGAGCTGCTGGTGATTTCGAGCTTAACGAGAGGATAAGTCTTACCGTCAATCTCGATGGTCTCGCGTGAAGCGACAGTGGAGCGAGTGATGAAGACTTCGTCGTTAGACATGTCTTTGAACGCCACTTCGCGGTA
>JAIECF010000162.1 GCA_029068655.1 Muribaculaceae bacterium
AGTCCGGTTAGAGTGTGCGTCTGGGGGGCGTGAGGTCGCAAGTTCGAATCTTGTCACCCCGACAAAAGGTCAGTTGCCATCAGGTAACTGACCTTTTATCTTATGCTTAGACCTTCGGTGATAACTTTTTTAAATAGGGTAATGAATTTTGGAGTTCGAATGTCTATATTATAAAAAGACATCAACATGCAGTATTCTACCGCCGAGTTCGAGACTCTCTACATACAATGCTTCCCCCAGGCCATGAGGCTGGGGTTGAGCCTTCTTCACGAAGAGGACGAGGCAAGGGATGTGGTACACGAAGTCTTTCTCAAGCTTTGGGAGTCGGATGTGAAGGTGGACAATCCGAGTGCGTATATATTGCGGTCGGTCAGGAATACAAGCTTAAGTAGAATACGGAAGCTCGACGTGCGCGAGAAAGTCAAGCTTAAGCTTATGCTGGAGCCTCCACCCGATGATTTCGACTACGAGCTTCGCAATGAAGAAGTAAAGACCGCCATACAGAAGCTTCTTACTTCGCGGGAGCGACAGGTAGTGGATAAGATTTACTCCGAAGGGTTGAGCTATAAAGATGCTGCCGCAAGCTTGGGAGTTTCGGTAGCTGCCATCAATAAAAATATAGTAGGAGCGTTAAAGAAATTAAGGACTCACTTCAAAACAGGCAAATCATGACAGAAGAGCAAAAAGACATATTGATCGCAAAGATGCTGGATGCGCCATCCTCGTTGTCTGACAAGGAACTGGAGTCCATTTTGAGCGATGAGGAACTCCGTGACATCTACGAAATGTCAGCAGCCGTAAGCGGTGCGTATATTGATCAGCCTGATTTTGATATGGCTGATGAATGGAATCGTTTCTGTCCTAATATCCGCAGGAAGCCGATGCCGATGCGTTGGGTGATGCGGGTGGCAGCCATATTTTTAGGTGTAATGCTGGTGTCTGGAATCCTTGTGAAATTTACAGATTATCTTCTTACCGATGAAAATAAAACCATTGTCGTTTCCGATGCGAGGAAACGCGTGGATTTAAATAATCAGGTCAATGGTAATGATGTGATTGATCATCCGATGAAAGACGAAGAGCCCATATCAGTGATGCTCCCCGTAAAAGCTGCTATCCCGAATGCGGGGCCCGCTAATACAAAAAGAATTAGATCGGCTGCTAAAAAGGAGGAAATTGAGGAGGAAGAGATAGATGTTGATGAATATCTTCGTCTGCAACAGTCTGAAATAGATCAGGAAATAGCATTGCTTAACGCAGAGATGTACCTGGACGAATGGGATGCTATGCGTGAATTCTTTGGATATATAAATGGTGAAAATATGGGTGAAGCGGAAACTAATACAATAATACTATAAAATGAATGATATGAAGACAACGGTATTTAGATTAATATTCATAATGGCACTCTTTGCTCCGGTGACAGTTGCCTCTCAGACCAACATCAAGTCGGCTTTCGATGCCATTATAAAATACCCGAAGGCGGAGATCACGGAAAGCCACAGCCTTCAAAAGGACAGGGAAACAAATCAGAGATTAGGTCAGGACGATATATATACGTTTATACTACCGGCAGATCGGTTTGACCTCGTTAAGAATGTTATGGCTGCCTTTGATAAGGATATGGCATCGGCTTATGGGGTAAAAAAAGGTAAAAATACGGGGAATGAGATTAAGATAAGGCTTTATTCTTCTCAATCTACGCCTGAGATGATGTATGTGATATCAATTGATGATCCGGGTTGTGATTATATCTATCAACTGTTTGCTCCTTCAAAATCGGAAGATCCGGATGGTATACATCGCTACGCATATGGTTTTAATTATAAGGAGGAGGACGGTAAGATCAAAGGCAAGATTGTGATAAATTATGCCACCACGGCAGAATATCGTCAGCAAGTGCAGCAGGAAGCGGAACGTGAAAAAAATCTTAGATGGTTGGCCGATATGGGGGAAATTAAAAATGGAACCTCTGAAAGTGTATCTCAGGACTCCTGGTTTGATATGTTGATGTCGTATTTTCAAAGTATGCCCGATGCCACATCCAAGACACGTATTGCTCTTGCCACAAAAGCATTCAAGGTGATACGCGACACTTCGAAATATCCTGAAGTGACACCGGCCGACAAGGACGCTATCCGGGAGATCTTGAAAGTGATGGTGTCGGATATTAATTATTCAGAAAGTGTGCTTAATAAACTCCTGAACCAGTGCCTTGTAGAACTTAAATAATCGCCATTTATGAGACGTATTGCTTTTTTAATTTCATTGATTGTTTTATCGGTCTCCTCTATATCTGCAAGGGTCATACAGGGAGAAGTGCGATCTGACGGAGATTCCACAGTTATAGTTGGTGCCACTTGCCGCCTCATGTCAGGAACTCAGTTTATAGATGGCGTCCAAACCGAAAATGATGGTAAATTTGAGCTTTCTACAAGTCTCAAATCAAAGTTGACCCTTGAAATATCCATGGTCGGATACAACCCTACCGAGATTCTCATTGAATCCGATAAAAATGTGGATGTAGGAACTGTCTATTTGTCGGAAGGTGTAATGCTTGATGAAGTGCAGGTCAACGCAAACTCTATGATTGACGTCAAAGGGCGTACGGTTATTTTTCCGGCAGGTTCAGACGTAAAAGCTTCCTCAACGGCTATCAGCCTTTTCCAAAAGCTTCCGCTTGCAGGTTTGGAGGCAAATCCGATCAACAGGTCGTTGTCGGTGGATGGAGGCACGCCTTTCATTCTCATAAACGGCGTTCCTTCAACAATGGAAGATTTCAACGCGTTGCAGCCGAAGGATATTGCAAAAATTGAATTTTCAAGAATCACTCCAGCCCGCTATGCAGATCGGGGAAACAAAGGATTTCTAAACATAACTCTGAAGAAGCGCAACGACGGCGGTCAGGTCTATATCTGGGGTCGCAGCGCGGTCAACACTGCGTTTGTCGATGGGAATGTGCGAACATCCTATCATCAGGGTCCGTCTCAGTTCACTCTTTCATACAACCCATCATGGCGTAATTATCAGAAAGTGTTCGACAACTCTACCGAAAGCTATATAGGCAGTGATTTCCGGGTTGACCTTGAAGAGCATGACCGCAATCCATTTTACTATCATAATCATTTTACAAGTCTGAAATATGATTATAGTCCCAATATAAATACGCTCTTCTCAGCAAAGTTCAGCATAGCGCCATTTTTCAATAAAAGCAGGTCCCTGGCAAATACGATTGATTCATACCTTGGTGATTATGAAAATGATAATCTGACCCGTAATAAGGACCTTTCTCCATCGCTCGATCTGTTTTTTAAGCGAAACTTCAACGATAAGAATTCTCTTGAAGTGCAGGTGGTCGGTACTATGAGCTCAAGCGACTATCGTCGCAGCAATAAATATTTTTTCAGCGACGGTTCCTATTCGGAATATATTATGGATGTTGATAGCAGGCGGCGTTCCCTTATCAGTGAGATCAGCTATACCCATCAGTTCAGCGACAAGACGTCGCTCTCTGCGGGCTATCAGAATACGGTCTCTCACAGCACCAATTCTTATCTCACCACTGATTATAAACCTATTCTTACCGAAAATAATAATTATGTATATGCAAGGTTAGGGCAACAGGTGGGTAAAGTATATTTTTCTTTAGCCACAGGGGCAAAGCTTTATTGGATTAAAAACGATCTTAACAAGCGACACTTCATCCGCAATCTCACAACAGCCCAGCTTTCGTGGAACATATCTCAGAAATGGTATCTTGCTGCCGCTTTCCAATACTCTCCAAGCATTCCTTCGCTTTCAGCGTTGACAGACTATCCTCAGCAGCAGACTCCTTATCTTATATCAAATGGTAATCCGGACCTGAAAGTTTCTCAAAACTTCCTGTATCAATTGATGCCATCTTTCCAATATAAGAAATTCAGCGCATCATTTCTTATGAACTATCGTCATATCAGCGACTTCGTGATGTCTGACATGTTCTATCTTGGAGATAAGATGTTTTTGTCGCAATCCATCAATGCAAAGAAATCTTTGTATGCAGGAGGGAATCTCAACCTGAAACTGAGTGATCTATATGGTTTTGGAGCAAATGTAAATATCGGTATTGATTACTATGAGACTATGGGAGAGACCTGGTGTCATCACCTGACTTCTTTAGATGGAAGCTTTAGTGTCTGGTGGAACAAGGGTCCGTACACTATCTCTTACTGGCGAAAGATTCCAGGCAAATATCTAAGTGGCAATTATGTTGGAAAGGATGAGAATGGAGACTCGTTCAGCTTTGAATATCAACCTAACAAGCATTGGACATTTGAAGCAAGCTGGATGTATATGTTCGATAAGAAAGGTACGAAGTATCCATCCTGGGGATATTCAAGCGTGAATCCCTACTTCAAGGAGCGCTACATCAAGAACAACGGAAACATGATAGTCCTCTCAGTCAGTTACTCAGCCGACTTCGGCTCGCTGTTCCGCACCTCCCGCCGCTCCCTCAACAACGCCGACAACGGCTCCTCCCTCCTCAAGATGTAATATTAAAGAATTTAATATGTCAATCATAAAAGGACGATGTTAGAAATAGCATCGTCCTTTTATACATATTCGTTGATAAAAAATATCACTTGGCGTATTCAATCTTGCCGACTACTTTGCGGCTCGGTCCGGCATTCTCATGGGCGCGGACAGAGGGCTGGTGCATGTCTTTAGGGAAATAGAGGAAGAATGTGTCGTTGGGTGCGGGGACGTAGGAGATTTCTTCGTCTGTGGTGTAGTTGGTTTTGTCCTTAACCGGATCATATGGTCCGGTTGGTATCACGTGACCGGCAAGACCCATGAGCTCGTCGCCTACGAAAGTGTATTGGAGGTCGATGAAGTTCTCATGGCTTTCTATCTTGGTGTCTTCCGCACTCTTGGGAGTGTATTCGAGTATATTGACCCAAAGGCGTCCCGGTACTATATCGTGCTTACCGGCTGTAATCGTGTTGAGGTCAGTATCCTTGATCCAAGCAAACAGAGCGTCCCAGAGTTCAGGGTTGGCTGCATATTGCTCAGCGAATTCCACTGCGTCGATGGTGGCATCTGCCTTAAGGTTTAGACCTTTTGACCATGCGCGGCTGTCTACCCACGCCTGGGCCTCTTCTTTATTGAATTTCTTCATGTCGTTGTTTTTCTTATTATGATTGCGTAGCTTCTAAAGACTCAGGACTCCGCTTTTACTGTCGCCATGATGCCGCCTACCATGCCGAGGGCGAGCATACGTCCGTGGAATGAATATCCGGCGTTATATCCCATCTTCTCGTCGCCGAGCATCAGCGGAGCATGATCCACACGCATAGGTACGTCCGGACGCAGTGTCTCGAAGGTACGCACAACGTCGATAAGGCGTGGATCAAGGTGTGATGACTCCTTGAAGTCGCCGTTAGGCTGAGGTTGGCATATGCGCGCGTGCACGAAATGTGTGCGGTCAGCGTATTTCTTAGCAAGGGCGGGCACGTCATTGTGTGCGCCCGCGCTTAGGCTTCCGGCACAGAAAGTCAGTCCATTGTGAGGATTAGGCACTGCGTCGAGGAATGCCTGTATGTCGGCATCGCAGGTCACGATGCGGGGGAGACCGAGTATCTGCATAGGGGGGTCGTCGGGATGTACGCACATGTTGATGTCGTATTCGTCGCAGACGGGCATGATGGCATTGAGGAAATAAGCCATATTCGCGCGGAGCTGATCGGCGTCGATTGCCTTGTAGAGGTCGAGCAGGCTGCGGAATTTCTCAACCGGTTTAAGGTCTTTTTCAGAGATATTACCGTTTACGAATCCCTGAGTCTTAACTATGATATTGTCTACGAGACGCTTCTCTGCCTCGGCGTCCATTCGGGGAGCAACTTCCTCGCGCATGCGGCGGAGGGTCTCCTCGTCATAGTCCTTCTCAGCACCTTCGCGCTTGAGGATATTTATGTCGAAGTAGGCGAACTCGGCGCGGTTGAAGTAGAGGTTGGATGTGCCGTCGGGATTGGGATATTCAAGGTCTGTGCGTGCCCAGTCGAGTACTGGCATGAAGTTGTAGCAGATTGTCTTCACTCCGGCTTTGCCAAGATTTGCGAGGCTTACCTTGTATTTCTCGATTAGTTCGTCGCGGTCAGGTCCTCCGTATTTGATTGATTCGCTTACAGGAAGGCTCTCCACAACACTCCAGCGAAGGCCATGAGATTCGATGTAGTCCTTCATTTTGTTTACTTCCTCTTCGCTCCAAATCTCGCCGTTGGGGATATGGTGGAGTGCAGTCACGATTCCTTCCACTCCGATCTGACGGAGCATATCGAGGGTGATCTTATCGTTGGGTCCGAACCAACGCCATGTCTTTTCCATATTATATATATAGGTTATCAGTTGTTTCTACACGCAAAGTTAATCAAAGTTTCCGAATAATTCAAACTTCGTACGGGTTAAGAGGAATTATTGACTTTGGAAATAGCAATCTTTGATTACTTGAATATATCTTACAGGAGAAAAAATATATATGACTTCGATAGAAAATATAAATACGTCCCGGACTTTGAGCGAGCCAATAAGCTGCCGGCCTATTTCAACAAGCCTGCAAATGATCTATTCTGGTTTTAAGACTCAATTGAGCCAATTCAGTATTAAATATAAGAAGATAAATTGACAATCAAAGCTTATTGCCGTGCTCTGAAGTGTGGGTAATCTCAGATAATATGTATTTTTTTAATTAAGCATGGTAAGCCCCGGCTTAGTCGCCGGGAATTTATCTTGTATTTTGAGTGGCGGCCTATAACATTAGGAATAATCAAACGTTTTCCTTATATAAGGAATCATATGCTTATGGATACGATAATAAATATAGCGGGATATGGAGCTGCCCTATGCATGATCTTCGGCTATCTGCCTCAGGCGATAGCCACAATCCGTACTCGCGACACAGACGGCATCGCCATGCCGACATTCATGATGCTTGGACTCGGCTCGGTGCTTTTCGTCGTTCAGGGAATCCTGCTCGGTAATATTCCCATAGTCATCACCAATACAATAGCTACCGTCTGTTCCGTAATCATCTTCGCCATAAAGATCCACAACGACCGCAAAAAGAAAAAGAACCGAAAAGATTACTGATACGATGAAAATATTGCTTACCGGCGCTTCCGGGATGCTTGGTGGCTATCTGCTGCCGATGTTGAAGCAAGAGAATGAAGTGAAGACCCTTCAGCGCCATGACGCCGACATCATATGCGACCTGACCGCCGATATTCCGCATCTCGGCGAAAACGTGTTTGACCTTGTGGTGCATGCTGCAGGATCTACCGACGACGATACTGCTCTTGAATTGAATCTTGAAGGCACCCGACGATTGCTGCAAGCTCTTGAGAAGATGCCGCCTAAAGAACTGGTCTATGTTTCCAGTTGGGAAGTATATAGTCCCGATTCCGGAGAAAATGTTACTGAAGACCATCAGACGTGGGCTTCCACCAAAGTCGGACAATCGAAGGCACGTGGCGAGCAACTCGTAAAGGACTGGTGTGAACAGAAAAACATAACTCTTACAATTCTGCGCCCGGCCCGTATGTTCGGCCAAGGAGTGCACGGCGAGATGAAGAGGCTATTTAATGATGTAGTCAACAGCCGGTATATACATGTGAGAGGCAATGAAGCGCGTCTAAGCCTCGTATGTGCGATTGACGTTGCGACTGCCGTCAAAAAACTTCATTCTTTAGGTGGAACATACAACATCTCCGACGGAAAAGACGCGTCATGGTTAGCACTTGCAGATGCCATGAGCGCCAATTCCGGAGTCATGAAGCGGCAGATATTCCTTCCGAAGAAATGGGCTGAAACAGCCTGGAAGTTTACTCCATGGATTCCGGCAGTCAAGGCGTCCCTTTCTCCCGAGGTACTCGCATATCGGAGCAAGACGCTGACATTGTCTGATATGAAGATACGGGAAACTCTACCGGAGTGGCGCCCATATCCTGCGGTCGAAGTAATAAGCAGAAGGTGTGAGTCATATCCATATGTAGAACATTGACAATGGGAAAGATAAAGGAAATATTAGATGGAGTGGCTTCGGTAGGAAAGGTCATTTTGCTGTCACGCCGACCGTCGGCGGCTGGTGAACCCAGGAATGGACGACTCATTATAATGGGTAACGGTCCGTCGCTTCGTGATACGATTGCCAGTCATTCCGCTGTGCTTAAAGCTGCTGATACATTGGCGGTGAATTTCGCTGCGAACGCCGAGACATACAGAGATCTGAAACCGAATCTCTATGTGCTTGCTGATCCTCACTTCTTCATGAATGGGACAGATGGAAAATCATCAGATCCAAATGTGGTGAGGCTTTGGGATAATATTGCGGCTACCGACTGGCCGATGACTCTCTATGTGCCCTGCAAGGCTAAGCTTCCGGAGGAGGTGTCTGCAAACATTAATATTGCGGTGAAAAGATACAACCTTACTCCGGGGGAGGGTCTGCACGGCCCGGTCCACTGGCTTTACCGCAAAGGACTCGCTATGCCAAGACCACGCAATGTATTGATCGCTTCAATTATGATTGCGCTTCGTGAAGGCTACCGTGAGATATACATTGTCGGCGCCGACCATACATGGAGCCGTGACCTATGGGTAGATGAGAAAAACCGTGTAATATCCGTGCAGAAACATTTTTACAAGGACAACGATAAGGAATTCGAGCGGGTGGCTCAGGAATACGCAGGCTACCATCTTCACGACATCCTCAACAGTCTCACGATCGCTTTCCGCTCCTATCATCAGATCGCGGATTATGCCTCGACAATCGGTGCAAAAATTATCAACTGTACTCCGGGAAGTTTCATCGATGCCTTTCCACGTGCTCAACTTGAATGATAATGAACGATAGAATAGAAACAAAACGGCAAGGGCTTCTCGCACTGTCTCCGATGGTGGTGTTCCTTGTGCTATACGTAGCGGTCTCGGCTCTGATAGGGGATTTTTATAAAATACCTATATCTGTGGCTCTGCTTGTGGCGTCGATGTGGTCCATCATCATCTACAGAGGAATTCCTTTGAAAGAGAGAATAGAGACATTCTCAAGGGCTGCTGCGAACAGTGACATCATCTACATGATTTGGATCTTCGTGCTTGCCGGGGCCTTCGCGTCGGTAGCAAAGGCGATCGGAGCAGTGGACGCTACTGTCAGTTTCACTCTCAATATCTTTCCTCCTCAGTATATAGTACCGACCCTCTTTGTAGCTGCATGTCTGATCTCTTTTTCAATCGGTACATCGGTAGGCACGGTGGTGGCTTTGACTCCGCTTGCAGCGCAGTTGGCTTCCACCGAGGGTGGAAACGTTGCTTTTTTCGTAGGGGTTGTGCTTGGGGGAGCTTTTTTCGGCGATAACCTATCCTTTATATCTGACACCACTATTGCCGCTACACGATCTCAGGGGTGCTCGATGCAGGATAAATTCAAGGTCAATCTATGGATAGCGCTTCCCGCTGCCATTGTTACCTTGGTATGCTATGTGCTTTTCGTACCGGAAGTCGCGGTGTCGGAGGTGCCTGAATCGGGTGATCCCTTGCTTATGCTTCCGTATCTCGTGGTCATAGTCACGGCTGTCTGTGGTGTAAACGTGACTATTGTCCTTACTGCCGGCATTGCCTGCGCAGTAATCCTGGGCCTCTTCCATGGAACTGGCCTCCTTGACATGGCAGGGTTCGCCGGCACGGGTATCGACAGTATGGGCGACCTGATCATAATCACGCTTCTCGCCTCCGGAATGCTCGGAGTGATAAAGACATGTGGAGGGATTGATTATATTCTCCGCGTAATGACAGCCCGCATATCGGGATTAAGGGGAGCGCAGGGAACCCTTGCCGTGCTGGTCGGCATTGTCAACCTTTGCACCGCCAACAATACTGTGGCTATCATCACCGTAGGGGGCCTCGCGAAAGACATCTCCAGACGTTTCGGAGTTGATCCGCGCAAGAGCGCCTCTATTCTGGACTCTGCTTCATGCGTGGTGCAGTGCCTGATTCCCTATGGAGCCCAGACGCTGCTTGCCACTTCACTGGCCGGAATATCGCCCGCTGCTCCTTTTCCGTATCTTTACTATCCCTGGGCTGTAGCGATTACGCTCATGCTTTCAATTGTCTTCCTATTTCCCAGACGTTATTCAACCAGGAAAGTATAGATCTCTATAAAACGAAGACAAAGTTTGTGTAATATTCAGCGCGCACGAATGCTAATTAAGATAGCGGGTGATTCCGGCTTCTCGGAATTCATCCGCTGTTTTTTTTGTCGCTCCCACGAGTATGGTGAGCAGAGGATAGGCTTTAGCAGTGGGCAGGTCGTCGGTATGATCGGTCAGGAAAGATTCGAGCCGTAGCCCTTCTGATTCGAGTGTCCTCTCGATTGCCTCGTGCTTTGCATGACGGTTTAGTTCCTCATAATCCCTGAGACAGTCTCGGAATTCAGTGGAGAGTACTCCTTCATAGCCCAGTCTGCGGCATATAGGAAGCGCATACTCCTCCGCAGCGGCTGTGGCTATGTATGTGAGACAGCCGCGTTCGCGTCTTGACTGAATATAATCTATTACTTTCCTATTGGCAGACAGCAGCATATCTTCAGTTAATCCTTCCCAGTCTGAGTTGTCGAGATGTTGGCGTGCCGTTTTGGTAAGATGCCATTTCATGGTTCGGTGGTCTATGAGTCGCAAGCTTCTCAGTGAAATCCACCAAAGGCTTCCTATTGCAGCTGCAACAGCTTTTCTCCTCATGAGCATTCCGGGCAGACGGTGCATGAATATGTGCATGGAGTTGGCGGAAAGCAAGGTGCCGTCAAGATCCACGAATGTAGCTCCTTTCAGTTCTTCTTGTAATCGTTCGACCATGGGAATCTAATCAAGGTTCTATTTCGATATAGTGTATAGTCAGCCCGGATGCGGGGTCTGCTGGTGGTCTCAGTAATGACAGCTATGCTGACCGAAACGTCCGGGTTTGTTAGTTTTAGGGTCTCCACTATGGCGGCCAATGTGTCTCCGCTGTCGATGGCGTCGTCGATCACCAATATCTCCGGTCTGTCTCTCCTGGTGAGTATATCCGTCAGTCTGTCAGGAAACAGTACAGTAGGGGCCGGAGAAGGTCTCTTCAACTGTTTGATAATGGAAAGCATACTTGCTTCTGCTATCCTCATAGCGTCGAGAAGTGGACGGGGCAGGTGTCTGAGCAGTAGCCCGACTTTACCTTCTTTCCTTTTTGTGGAAGGACGCTGTAGCGTCACATCGAATCTTTCTCCCAATCTTTCGACGGGAAAATACCGGCAGAAGGAATCGCATACGAAAGAGCCTCCACGTCTTACCGCAACAATTGCGTCGAAGCGGCATCCCGTTCCATCTTCAACGGATTTCGCAAGTCTCCGGGTATGCTCCTCGAAATCTATGGGATTTAAAGTGACAACCTGCATATGAGTCTTATTGCCGGCATCCCGAGATAGGAGAGGAGGGCGCCGAGTTTGTTTTTGAGTCTTACTTTTCCGTCGGTCAGTTCGTTCATTCGCTGGTCTCTTATTACTTCGAGACATCTCTTTGTCTGTGTCGGATTATCGATCCCTAAGCGTGTCATTTCCACCAGCATGTTGAAGTGGGCGCTGAATCTGCGGTCCTGGGCCGCCCGGAGCAGGGCGGGTGAGCGGTGGGCCATATGCGCGGCGATGCGGTCGGTGACGTCGAGCACGTCGAGGCGTGCTTCGCTCCATGTGTTAATGAAGCTACCCGGAGTGTCACGATAGAAATAGACTATGCGGTCGAGTAAACAGATCTTGTCGGTCCTCTCGAATGCCTGATAGAATATGTCGAGATCTTCGTAGCGGCAATTTTGGAAACGAAGGGGATGTGGGCCGTTAAAGACAGTTGCTCTATAAAGTACTCCGCAAGGGCTGTTAAGGATCCTCATCTGATACAGTCCGATAAGGATGGCTGTATCAGATGGCACTGTAATGGAGTGTCCGCGGCCGTATGGCTGCTTTGATGGAATGTCACGGACATAGCGTCCTGCGACAATGCCCGCACCGCTTTCGAGTGCATGTCCCATCAGGATGGCGACAGCATCATGTGGCATGACATCGTCTGCATCCATGAAGGCTATCCAATGTCCATTGGCGTTGTCAAGCCCGATATTACGTGCGGTCGATACCCCTGCGTTTGACTGCCTGATGAGTCTGAACCTTGAATCGTTATCGCAGAATTCCTTGCAGATAGCTGCAGAGGCGTCGGTAGATCCGTCATCCACAAGTATCACCTCTAAATGCGTGTATGACTGCGATTGCAGCGATACCAGGGCATCGCGCAACCATTTCTCTGCATTATAGATTGGAACTACTACTGATATAAGGTCCATAGGAGTCGTTTTTGCAAAATTAATGATTTATGATGGTTCTTGCAAATAAAAAATAGGATTGCGTGTTTGCGCAATCCTATTATATCTTTTATGATCTGTATGGCAGTCCGTCATTATAGATCGGGCTCTTCTACGAAATCATCCTTGCCTACACCGCAGACGGGGCAAACCCAATCGTTGGGGATATCTTCGAAAGCTGTTCCGGGAGCGATGCCACCATCGGGATCGCCTACTTCAGGATCATAGATCCAGTCGCATACTTCGCATCTGTATTTTTTCATAGTCAGATAAATTTAAATGGTTTCTAAATTTGTTTTCATTCTTAAAACTGATTAGGTGGGTCTTTGGTTTAATCTTTATCAAAAAAATCTTATTTTTATTTGTGGTCATTGCGCGTTTTTTATTATTTTTGCGCTGAACTTGGTTCTTCAATGGAGCCGGGCGATTCTCGGATAAAAGCAATTATGCATTAAGAATAGTGAATAAAGAATAATAATAAAGTTATGGATAAGTATCAGGAAGTGATCGCCGCATCTAAAGTGACAGGCGACGACGAGGTCGTTAAGGCCGAAGTAAGGAAAATTGTAGATGAGGCCGGAAAATATGCCTCGAAGGAAGTGTATGAATTCCTTCTGAACTCAATCGACCTCACGACCCTGTCGACCGACGACAGCGTGAAGAGCGTTGTTGCCTTCACCGAGAAAGTCAACAGTTTCGACAGTGACTATCCCCATTATAAGAATGTAGCGGCTATATGTGTCTACAGTAATTTTGCAGAGGTGGTCCGCAATACTCTCGACGTTCCGGGCGTGGACGTGGCTGTGGTTGCCGGCTGTTTCCCCAGTGCTCAGACTTTTATAGAGGTGAAGATTGCAGACGTGGCTATGGCGGTGCTCGGGGGTGCAGACGAGGTGGATATTGTATTCCCCGTCGGAATGTATAAGGACGGAGATTATGAAGGTCTTTGCGACGAGATTATCGAGATGAAGCGTGCGGCACGTGGTGCGCGCCTCAAGGTGATTCTTGAAAGTGGTCTTTTGAAGACAGCAGAGGATATCAAGCGGGCTTCTGTCCTGTCACTCTATAGTGAAGCCGATTTCCTGAAGACCTCCACAGGCAAGATGTATCCTGGTGCGAGCCTTGAGGCGGCGTGGGTGATGTGTCAGTGTATAAAGGAGTATTATCAGGCTACCGGGCGCAAGGTCGGTTTCAAATGCTCCGGCGGAGTGCGCACTACTGAGGACGCTCTCGGTTATTACGCAATAGTCAAGGCCGTTCTCGGCGATGAATGGCTCTGCCACGATCTATTCCGCATCGGTGCAAGTTCTCTTGCAAACTCAGTTCTCTCAAGCCTGGAAGGAACAGAGGTGAAGTATTTTTGATCTACCCTCTTGTGATCTGACCGGGATGCCTGATGTTCCCATAACCGGGTGCGCCGATAGAAATATGCATTGAAATTGCATATTTATAGTATAACGGGGCTGCAGATGCGGTATCGACGGACATTTTCTTGAAAAATGTCCGTTTTTTCTTCAGTTTATGTTTGGTTATGTTGAAAATAGTGATTAATTTTGCAGTCTCTATATGATCGTTTCGCATGCATGGCTGGTTTGTTGGAAATGAAGCTTAATCCTTCCATGTGGGAATCATGAAATGGTCTTGATCTTATAAGACTATCTAAAACTGAACAAATATGTTGCCTAACACAGATGTCATCACGAAAGAAAGCGTGGTGGTAAGATTTTCAGGAGACTCCGGCGACGGAATGCAGCTTGCCGGAAACATTTTCTCCAATGTCAGCGCCGGGGAGGGAAATACGATTTCTACTTTCCCTGACTATCCGGCTGAGATCCGTGCGCCGCAGGGCTCGCTCAGCGGAGTAAGCGGCTTTCAGGTTCATATCGGAAAAGGGGTCCACACCCCCGGCGATGCCGCCGATGTGTTGATTGCCATGAATCCGGCTGCCCTCAAGACCAATCTCCGCTATCTTAAGAAGGGAGGCATTATCATCTGCGATAGCGATACTTTCCGTCCTGCTGATCTTAAGAAGGCAGAATATGCGACAGATGATCCTGTCGCAGAACTCGGAATAGACCCTGACCACATCATGCTCGTGCCGATGACCACTATACTTAAGTCTGCCCTTGCAGACTCCGGCATGGATCAGAAGGCAATGATGAAGTGCAAGAACATGCTGGCGCTCGGTATCGTGTGCTGGCTCTTCGATCGCCCTGTGGAAAGCGTGCTCCATAAGTTAAAGGCTAAGTTCGCCAAAAAGCCTGCTGTCTACGAAGCCAATGCCAAGGTGGTGCAGGCAGGATGGGACTACGGTCATAACACACATGCCTCAATGCCTACATACCGCATAGAGACAGAGCCTGTAAAGCCGGGCGTATATACCGATGTCAACGGCAACACCGCCACTGCCTGGGGCCTGATAATGGCTTCTGAAAAAAGTGGACTGCCGCTTTTCCTCGGAAGCTATCCCATCACTCCTGCCACCGATATCCTTCATGAGCTTGCCAAGCGTAAGGATCTCGGCGTGAAGGCCTGTCAGATGGAAGATGAGATAGCCGGCGTTTGCTCCGCCATCGGAGCCTCATATGCCGGAAACCTCGCTGTAACTTCCACTTCAGGTCCAGGTCTGGCTCTCAAGAGCGAGGGTATCGGCCTTGCAGTCATGGCGGAGCTTCCGCTCGTAGTCATCGACGTTCAGCGTGGTGGTCCCTCTACAGGGCTCCCTACCAAGACAGAGCAGACCGATCTCATGCAGGCACTCTACGGCCGCAACGGAGAGTCGCCTCTCTGTGTTGTCGCAGCCGCAAGCCCTACCGACTGCTTCACCATGGCGTTCGAGGCTGCGCGTATCGCCCTTGAGCACATGACTCCGGTTATTCTTCTTACAGATGCTTTTATTGCCAATGGATCCAGTGCCTGGCGTGTCCCAGAGGAAGAAGACTACCCTGCCATCAAGGTCCCCTATGTGAGCAAAGAAATGGTAGAGACAGGATGGACACCTTATATGAGAAATGATGAGAACCTCGTGCGCTATTGGGCTCTCCCCGGCACTGAAGGCGCAATGCACCGAGTAGGTGGACTGGAGAAAGACGCGAAGACGAGTGTGATCTCAACTGATGGTGCTAATCATGAGAAGATGGTGCTGACACGCCGTCAGAAAGTGGCAAATATTGCCAATGATATTCCTTTGCTTCAGTTGCATGGAGATAAAGATGCCGATACTCTTTTGATAGGGTGGGGTGGCACATACGGACATATGCTTACTGCTTGCGAAGAACTTAATCGCAACGGCTATCCCGTGGCACTTGCCCAGTTCAGATATATCAATCCGCTTCCTGCCAACGCGCTTGAAGAAATAAGGAAATTCAAGAATGTAATAGTGGCTGAGCTCAATACCGGTATGTTCGCAGACTACCTGCAGCAGAAACTTCCCGGTATAGAGATCAAGAGGATCAATAAGATAGAGGGTCAGCCCTTCATGGTGTCGGAGATCGTAGAAGGTACAATCAAGCATATGAATAAATAATAATCCGGTGACAATGGAAAACAATAACTGCAATTTCGCCCCCGGCGATTACAAGAACGGGGCAAGCGTCCGCTGGTGTCCCGGATGCGGAGACCACGCCATTCTAAACACTCTCCACAAGGCTATGGCTCGTGTCGGAATAGCTCCCAAAGATACAGTTGTGGTCAGCGGCATTGGCTGCTCCTCGCGTCTTCCTTATTATATGAATACTTACGGCATGCATACCATCCATGGCCGCGCCGCCGCAATAGCGACCGGAGTGAAGACTTCACGTCCGGAACTTACCGTATGGCAGATCTCCGGCGACGGAGATGGTCTCGCCATCGGCGGCAACCACTTCATTCATGCTGTAA
Organism: Muribaculaceae bacterium; assembly: GCA_029068655.1. Lineage (GTDB taxonomy): Bacteria > Bacteroidota > Bacteroidia > Bacteroidales > Muribaculaceae > Lepagella. Next base: position 16,282 of record JAIECF010000162.1, read on the forward strand.
GACGCAATGTCGATATCAACATGCTTCTGCTCAACAATAAGATATATGGTCTTACCAAGGGGCAGTACAGCCCCACGTCAGACCGCGGCACAGTTTCTAAGTCAAGTCCCTACGGAACCACCGAAGATCCCTTCATCCCGGCGGAACTATGCTTCGGAGCCCGTGGAAATTTCTTTGCCCGCTCTTTCGATGTCGGCCTTGACATCAGTGTGGATGTCATGGAGGCTGCCGCCCGCCATAAAGGGGCGTCGGTAGTGGAGATTCTTCAGAACTGCGTCATCTTCAACAATGGCATACATGCGAATATAGTAGACAAGGACGTTCGTGACGATCATACCATATACCTCCGCCATGGAGAGAAGATGCTCTTCGGCAAGAACCATGAGAAAGGTCTTGTTCAGGACGGCTTCAATGTGAAGGCCGTGACGATAGGCGAAGACGGGTATACTATCGACGATGTCCTGGTTCACGACGCCCACTGCGAGAGCAATTTCCTCCAGCAGCAGCTTGCTATGATGAACGGTCGGGAACTCCCGCTTGCACTTGGAGTGATACGCGATTATTCTGCTCCTACATATGAGGCGGAAGTGGCAGCGCAGGTGGCTGAAGTGAAGTCAAGGAAGAACTTCTCATCGCTGCGCGACATGGTGCTCAAGACCACAGACACTTGGAACGTAGAGTGAATATTGCAAAAAATGACTAAAAAATCGGACGATTTCACCAAAATCGGCCGATTTTTATGCACAATCTTTAAAAATATGTTCAAAAATAGCCAAAAAATTTCTTTGTTTGGATTTTTTTAATTAGTTTTGCAGTCTAAAACGACAACTATACAATTTTTCTAACTCAAAACTATCAAGATTATGTCTGATATCGAAAACAGAGTAAAGGCTATCATCGTCGAAAAGCTCACAGTAGACGAAAACGAAGTAACCCCCGAAGCTGGCTTCAGCACAGACCTCGGCGCTGATTCACTTGACACCGTTGAGCTCATCATGGAGTTCGAGAAGGTGTTCGGCATCACTATCCCCGATGAGGATGCAGAGAAGATCTCTACTGTAGGTGACGCTATCGAGTATATCGAAGCTCACGTTTAATCACGACAACCCCACATTTCTCTCAAGATGACAAGGTTTTCTCCTCACCGTAGGAGGAAACCATATCTTGAGGATGCATCATGTGAAGAATATGGAATTAAAAAGAGTTGTAATTACGGGCCTTGGAGCCCTCACTCCCATCGGCAACGACGTTGCTACCGCTTGGGAAAACGCCAAGAAAGGTGTCAGCGGAGCTGGCCCTATCACCCATTTTGACGCATCCCTCTTCAAGACACAGTTTGCCTGCGAAGTGAAGGATTTCAATCCGACCGATCATTTTGACCGCAAGAAGGCACGCCAGCTTGACCTCTATGCTATGTATGCCCTCACGGCTGCCGACGAGGCAATCAAGGATGCAGGTCTTGAAGACGAAAATCTTGACAAGAACCGTATCGGAGTGATTTTCGCTGCCGGTATAGGCGGCCTGCATACTTTCGAAGAGGAAGCCGGCTATTACGCCATGAATAAGGAGAACGGTCCGAAATACAATCCTTTCTTTATTCCTAAGATGATTGCCGATATTGCAGCAGGTCAGATTTCTATCGACCATGGTTTCCGTGGCCCGAATTTCGCCACAGTATCGGCATGTGCTTCTTCAAACAATGCCCTAATCGACGCCTTCAACTATATCCGTTTGGGTATGGCCGACGCCATCGTAGCCGGTGGAGCCGAGGCAGCCGTCTATCCTGCAGGTGTAGGTGGTTTTAATTCGATGAAGGCGCTTTCCACCCGCAATGATGATCCTACCAAGGCATCACGACCCATGAGCGGTTCGCGCGATGGATTCGTGATCGGTGAGGGGGCAGCAGCCCTTGTGCTCGAGGAGCTTGAGCATGCTAAGGCTCGCGGTGCCAAGATCTATGCGGAAGTAGCCGGCGGCGGCTTAAGCGCAGACGCCTATCACATTACTGCGACTCATCCCGAAGGTCTCGGCGCAACCCTCGTAATGGAAAACGCGCTCCGCGACGCCGGAATGAAACCTGAAGATATCGACTACATCAATCTTCACGGCACTTCAACTCCTGTCGGCGACGTCAGTGAGGCAAAGGCAGTGAAGAAAGTGTTCGGTGATCATGCCTATAAACTTAACCTCAGCTCCACCAAGTCTATGACCGGCCACCTTCTCGGTGCGGCAGGTGCTCTCGAGGCAATCTTTACAGTCAAGGCTGTCACCGACAATATCGTGCCTCCTACCATCAACCATGAGGAAGGAGACAACGATCCCGAAATCGACTACAACATGAACTGGACCTTCAACAAGGCTCAGGAGCGTGAGATAAATGCCGCCCTTTCAAATACATTCGGATTCGGCGGCCACAACGCGGCGCTCATCATCAAGAAATACAAGGAATAATAATAATTCCATATCATAAAAACGGCTTCAGACATTCCTGAGGCCGTTTTTTGTCCTCATACACCACAATCATACAGCCGGGGGGTTATATCTTCAAAACTTTTTTTAGAAAAAACTTTGAAATATCCTTAATTTATCCTAATTTTGCATATTATATCCCCTATGGGGATTTGCGTTTTGGAAAAAATCTCAGAATTTCTAAACAATAAATTAAATTTAAACTAACGTTATGTGGTTAACTTGCTCATCTGTAGGACGTAAGTTCATCATGGCCCTTACAGGCGCATGTCTCGTCCTCTTTTTAACGTTCCACTGCGTGATGAATGCCGTATGTATC
>JAIECF010000163.1 GCA_029068655.1 Muribaculaceae bacterium
TTCCAAAAGAGCTAACATATTATCACTTGTGTCCATATTCGGCAATTACTACTCAAATATTATCACTTACAAAATTAATGAAAATATTATAGAATGGCAAATTTTATAAGAAAAAGACTGCGGCTCATTAATCAGAGCGTGGAGATCAGTGGGTAGGGGAGTGTGTCGGTGGGACCGTCATAGGCGATGGTGCCGTGGTCCATGAGGATGGCACGTGTGCAGAGCCTGCGGATAAGGTCCATGTCGTGTGATGACATTAGCATGGTATGTGGCAGGCGGTCTACGATTCCGATAAACTGTGCCTCCGCTGCGAAATCAAGTCCGGAGGTAGGTTCGTCGAATATCAATATATTGGGTCTCATTGAGAGCACTGTAGCTATCGAAGCCATCTTTTTTTGTCCTCCTGAAAGGTGGAAGGGAGCTCTGTCGCGGAATGACGAACATCCCGTGATGTGCAACGCTTCATCTACACGACTTTTCACATCTTCTTCTTTCAATCCCATATTGCGAGGCCCAAATGCCACGTCTGCCTCTACAGTCGGCATAAACAGTTGGTCATCCGCATTCTGGAAGACCATTCCTACGCTCTTGCGGCATTCTTCCGCGCTCTTCCGGTCGATGACCTTCCCATTGACCGAAACAGTGCCGCTGTCGGCTATTAGGAGCCCATTGGTATGCAGGAGCAGGGTGGATTTGCCCGATCCATTCAGCCCTACGAGTGCTACCTTCTCGCCTGGTTGGATAGAGAAGGAGATGTGGCGAAGCACTTCATGTCCTCCCTGATATGAAAAGCATACATCGTTAAACTCGAGAGCAGGGGTATTCATTGGCGATAAGCAAAAAGTGTTAATAACATAGAGGAAACATCGAGGAAGCGGAGCGCAATAAAGACAGGTATCCAGACAAGACAGTAAACTGTGTCGGCTGTTGCCCAATGCGTATCGGGAGATGCACTTAGCGAGCCTTTGAAGCCACGGGCTTTCATTGCCATGTTGATGCGTCGGCTTCTTTCTATTGTCCGTAGGAGCAGTTGCCCTACGAAAGGTCCCCACATTGAGGCTTTGAAAGAGTTTTTTCCGTATGAGCGGGCTTGTCGGGCATGTTGCATAGTCAGTGCTTCTTGAAGGAGGACTGAAAGATATCTATAGACCATCAGCAATTGGGTGGATATGATACCGGGGCATCCTAAACGGCGTAAAGCATCACACAATTCATTGAATCCAGCTACACGGATGAGCAGAAGAAGGGCCTGGGTAGCGAGCAGTCCTCGTATTATAATTGAAAAAAAACTGATCCAGCCGGAATTGATAGTTATTCCAAAGATAGAGAATGCTGGGAAGCGGTCGTAGATTGGATTGAAGATTACTATGAAGATGAGGATCGGGAGTACGTATAGTGAGTTGCGGAAGAGCCGTTCGTAAGCGATATGGGCGAGAGGGGCAGATATGATGGGATAAGCGGCAAACCATATTATCATATCTGTGCGTTGGAGAGGCACGCTGAGCATTGCCACGAGATAGACTACAGTCACCAAAAGCAACGCGCGAGGATCAATGTCTCCTATGTGAGACATCTCTGCCGGCTTCATCTGCCTGGCATTTAATACCGTAATTGCTTTCTCGAGGCGTGATGGTTTCATTCTTTTCCTTTGATGGAAGAATCTTGATGTGCGTTGCGCACTCGGTGGAAGATGATTGTGGTGATAGCCCAAAGTATAACCATGACGATGAGTGCGCCGACGATTCCGGCGAAGCGAGATTCGTAGTCGGGCATGAAAGCTGTGGCAGGAGTTGCTGACGGCATGTCGGAGATCCCGGATACTTTTTCTATCGACCATTCCAGCCCATCGGGATTGGAAGACGCAAGCCAGGTGAAGGCTCCGGCGAATATGAGGGTGGCTATTCCGAAACCTATAAGGACCTTACGTCCGCGGCCTTTGCTTTCTCCGGAAGATGCACTTTCTCGCATATTCTCGCCGAAGAGAGTCTCCGGGCGGTATTTGGCAAGGAAGCATAGTACTGCGGCGGTGGCAAATCCTTCGATAGCTCCAATGGCGAGATGGATAGGAAGCATAAATGCGAGGAAGGTTGAGGTAGGAAGCGCTGTAATGCCCGAGAGTTCTGTCTCGAGCGTGACTCCGGCGGCTCCAATTTCAAGCGCCACTATGGATGCCACTACTGATGCCAATGTGATACGCCACGGTATAAGGGATGTTCCGGCTATAGGACGGTAGATGAGAGGATATGCAATGAGGCAGGAAGTGATGCCCATGTTGAGGATGTTGCATCCAAGGGCGAGAAGACCGCCATCGGCAAATACAAGGCATTGGATGATGAGTACCGAGCAGAGGGTGATGAAGGCAGCCCAAGGTCCGAGGACGGCACTCAAAAGGACTCCGCCTATGACGTGTCCGCTGGAGCCTGTGCCGGGTATGGTGAAATTTATCATCTGTGCGGCAAACACGAAGGCACCCATCACTCCCATGAGGGGGATGATGTCGTCACGACGTATTTGTTTCACTTTTGAAGCGGCGACCCCAATCAAGGCCGCCGCCACTATTCCGGCACCTGCGGCAACAGCCGGAGATACCAATGCATCTGACATGTGCATATTTTCAGTTTTCAGTTTTCAGAGGAGGATATTTCCGAAGGTTAACCTTTGTATTATAAGTCTATACAAGGGTTGTTGACAGGTTGTTGACAGGGGTGTCGATAACTTATTTCTTCTTGGCTTCACGAGCTTTTACCTTATTGACGAAGCTGTCCCATTCCGAATCCCATTCAGAGTGCATGTCACCGCCTTTGTCAAATTTGTAGAGTGGGAGAAGGAACAGCCATGTGGCGATACAGAATGGGCCTGTCAATGTCGGGAGTCCGAATGGCATCATGAAGACATCCATGGCGGCCTGGATGAAGAATGTGGCGATGATGGCCACTACCGCCCATGCGGCAGACTTGACATTGGGGCTGTAGAAGGTGCAGCCGATCGCGATACCGGTAAGCACGGGACTGAAGCCGAAGAGGCCGCTTGCGATGTCAGCACCATCAGCCTTGAAAAGAATGGCGAGGGAGAGAGAGATGGCAGATCCGATGGCTGCCCATACAGCTGCCCAGCGGCTGCAGAGGGCAAGACCTACGAGGAAGAAGATACCCGTCACCCATGAGTTGATTAGGAATACCTGTGAGACTCCCTTAAGCCAGTAGATGACGAGGTCGCCGAAAGATGTGGAGAGCTCAGGGCTGAAGTGCTCTGCGAGTTCCGGGGTGGAGAGGGAAGCCGGAGCTATGCCGTCGAGAATGCGTGATGACAGGAGGAAGAGCCATGTCAGCAACACAAACGGGAATGTCAGAGAGTTGATCTTAAAGGGCGCCATCAGGTTGTTGAGCCCGGTGCGCACCCATGTGGAGAGCATGGAGCAGAAGACGAGGGCTGCCCACATCAGCCAGGTGTCCTCAAGGAATGTCGGGAAGGCACAACCTACAAGTATACCATTGAAGCCCCAGAGGCCGGCTGCTCCACCTTTCCCGTCCGGCTCGAGGAGATATCCGGCAATGGTAGATGCAATGAGGCCGACAACCGCGCCCCATGCCACAGCTGGTGTATGGCATTCATAGGCACCCCAGAAGATGCCGATCAAAAAGAAAATACCGGTCCAGGCACTTTGCTGGAACATTACCTGCCCTGCACCATTAAGGACGGGAGAAGCGGCTTGGATGAATCTTGGTGTTTTCATGGTTTTCTAATCTCCTTTAATTAATCTTTATTCTTTAATTTTTATCTCCAGGGAAACTCGGGAGGGAGTGGTTTGCCCTTGACCTGCTGACGAACCTTTGAGCAGAACTCTCGGACCACCTTCTTCACGGGGCCCGTCTCCATGCCGAGCACCTTGAAGAGGAGTCCGGCATTGTTTGGGAGGTGAGTGATTCCGGCTGCCAGTTTTTTCTCCGGATCGTAGAAGGCCTCCACGGCATCGTAGATAGGCTGAATGTTCTCTTCCGGGGTCATCACGAGCACATTTGCGAAGATGTCGAATCCATGCATGATTCCGATGTCGCGGATATGTGACGTTTTCGGATCGATGATGAATTTCTCGCGGAAGAGCTGAGTACCGTCGGGACGTTCTCCATGAGAGCAAACGGAGAGGATGTCGAATTCAAAGAGTTCACCTCCATTGTAATATTTGCGTCCACCCATGTAGATTTCTGAGTAGAATACCGTAGCAGTGGGATGCACCACGAGTTGTGTATCGCTGATGAAGCGAGTATGGGCATGGGGAAATATCGGCTCGGGAAGGTATTCAAAGTATGCTCCTTCGTCGAGCTGAATAGTTTGCAGGAGCCCTGAGTAGTTGTCTTGCATTTTTGCAAGCTTGGTGGCGGCTCCTGTAGAGACAAAAGCCATAGCGTCTTTCTTCAATGTGAATATCTGGCGGTAGCGGTCGCCGTCGATATTCGGACCACCGGATGAAAGTATGTAGACACAGGGCATGCCTGGGAGCTCTTCGTCGAAGTATAACTCCTGCTGCACGATAAGAGGAGCCCTGCGGTCGAGGTCGCGGAGTATTGATTTCCCGTCGGCATCGAGTTCAAATCCGAGTCGCAGGTATCCGTGTTTTCCGGGTGCGCCCACATACATGGCGCGTGGTTTGGTGAGATATGGCTTCATTTCCTTGGCCTTGTCAAAGCTCACTATCTCAACGTCGGTGTATTCGTATGTTTCGGGGAATGCCATTTTGTGTTGTGCGTAATGCGTTGTGCGTAATGCGTAATGCGTTGTGAGTTTCTCGCTACGCAATACGCGATACGCGCTACTATTTTTTATCGAAGAGTGCCATCTTGAAGATAAGGTCGACGAGTTCATTGATGCCTTCGCCGGTCATGGCGTTGGTGAAGACGAATGGTTTGCCGGGACGCATGAGGCGGCTGTCGTGATCCATCACTTCAAGGGAGGCGTGCACGTAGGGTGCGAGATCTGTCTTGTTGATGACGAGAATATCGCTCTGCGAGATGCCGGGTCCGTCCTTGCGGGGAATCTTGTCGCCGGCCGCCACGTCGATCACATAGATGAAGAAGTCGACGAGCGCCGGGGAGAAAGTCAGGGTGAGGTTATCGCCGCCCGACTCGATAAGCACGATGTCAGCGTCGGGAAACTTCTCCTCCATCTCCTCTACGGCGGCAATATTCATGGATGGATCCTCGCGCACGGCCGTGTGCGGACATGCTCCGGTCTCTACGCCGATGATTCGGTCTTCCATGAGGATACCCTTCAGGGTCTTGCGGACGTGCTTTGCATCTTCGGTGGTTACGATATCGTTGGTGATGATGAGCACTTTCATCCCACGCTCAAGGAGGCGGGGTGTGATGGCTTCTATGATAGCGGTCTTCCCCGATCCTACGGGGCCGCCGATTCCTATTCTGCAGGTTGACATATTTTTAGTCTTTAGTCTTCAGTCTTAAGATTGCGGACAAGCCGCGTTAGTTCATAAACATTCGCATGTTGCCTTTCTCGTGGAGGGAGGCAAAGATATCCATCTCGGGCACGAAGGAGTTCATGTCTTCGAAAGTCATATCTTTTGCTTCCTCGAAGAGTGCGTCCGATTCGGCGCAGAGGCGCTGTAGGATGAGCTGTGTGTCGTAGTGCGAGACGCGCACGCAGCGTAGCGCGGCACTGAGCACCATATTGATGACTCCGTACTGATGCGAAGCGAAGAGATCCTCTTCGCTTAGTCCTGCCGCCGCAAAGGATATGCCTTGAGCGACAGGGTATGTGCCGGGAGTCGTACCGTCCTTGATGTCGGCGAGCCAGTCTGCCATGATCTTGCAGTCGGGGAAAAGCTTCACTCCGAGTTCGGCGAGTTTCTTGCCCATTCGCTGGAGCATCATGCGGGCCTCATCGTTCATCTTGAAGAGCATCAGCTCGCGATCTATGAGTTCCACCTCCTCCAGTTTGCCTGCCAGAGTGGCGCGGTAAGCGAGCAGTGCTGCCACGCCGTCGGAGAATGCTCCCTGACGCGCCACTGAGCGGGTGTATTGTTCGAGTGAGTCGGCATCATGGACAATGCCCATATGTGAGGCAGTTTCAAGGCCATTGGAGAAGGAGAATGTACCCACCGGAAAGGTGGAGTCGGTCATCTGGAGAAGATGGGTTATCTTCATAATTTTAATGTACGTGGGAGTGAGATTCGTGTGAAGCTCCTCCGAAGAGGCGGCGTACTTCGTGGGGAGCAAGGTATGGAATCACGTCGGTGCCGGGCTGGAAATCAAAAGTGATTCCTTCTATATGATGAGTCTCCATCACGCTGAGCATGACCTTCTTGTCGACAGTGAGGGGAACATATACTTTAGAACCCTTTACTACGGCTGGCCAGTGCTGATTGCCGATAGCGTGTCCGAGTTCGACGGATATGCGCATGATATCAAGAGGATCCTTGTCTTTGATGCCGCTGAGGTCGATGACGAGCACGTTGCTGAGGTCAAGACGCAAGATGGCTACATTGTTTTTTTCGGGGTCGAAGAATACGATGTCACCATCAGCGACGCGTGAGCCTCGCCGGAGAGCGATGGGGTATTCGTGGTCGTGGTCGCTCGTGACGAGGAAACGGCTCTTCTGGGCAGTCCACTGGTCGACGAAGATGGTCTCGATGTGCATGCCCTTGATCTTCTCGGCCCATTCGGGCTGGTGTATGTTGCCTATTATTTCGGTGATTACTTCCATGGTTTGAGTTTTGAGAAGAGGCGAGCTTTAGCTCGCCGCAGAAACAAAATACTTTAGACAAAGAAACTGCGGGAACTGCGATTCTGCAGTCCCCGCAGATCAGTGCGATTTATGCTATTGCCTTAGCAGACTTTTTTTAGCTGAACCAGTAGAGCTGGGCGAGCGGGAGTTCCTTTGCAGGGGGGACTGTAGCGAGAATTCCATCGACATATACGTTGAATGTCTCGGGATCCACCTCGATGTGCGGAGTAGCGGTGTTGCGCACCATGTCAGCCTTCGAGAGCTGGCGAACGCCGTGAACCGGATAGAAGAGGTTGTTGGTGCCCACCTTTTCGGGTACGCCTGCCTCCATTGAAGCCTGTGAGATGAAGCGTGCGCAAGTGATCGGCATAGCCTTTCCGAAGGCACCGAACATAGGACGCATGATCTTAGGCTGCGGAGTGGGGAGCGAAGCGTTGGGATCGCCCATATTTGCCCAGTTGATGAGACCACCCTTGATGACCATCTTTGGCTTGGTGCCGAAGAAAGCGGGTTCCCAGAGCACAAGGTCGGCCATCTTGCCTACTTCGATAGAGCCGAGGAGGTCGGAGATACCGTAGGTGATAGCGGGGTTGAGTGTTATCTGAGCCAGATAGCGGAGCACACGGAAGTTGTCGTTGTTCTCGCTGTCTTCGGGAAGTTTGCCGCGAACCTGCTTCATGTAGGAAGCCATCTGGAACGTACGCATGAATGACTCTCCTACGCGACCCATAGCCTGGGAGTCGGAAGACACCATTGAGATGATGCCGAGATCGTGGAATACGTTTTCAGCTGCCTGAGTCTCCGGCCGCACACGGCTCTCTGCGAAAGCAACGTCAGAGGGGATGAGAGGGTTGAGATTGTGGCAGACCATGATCATGTCGAAGAGCTCAGCCTGCGAGTTGATGCCGAATGGGAGAGTCGGGTTGGTAGAAGAAGGAAGCACATTTGCCATGGAAGCTACCTTCAGAAGGTCGGGAGCGTGGCCGCCGCCGGCACCTTCGGTGTGGTAAGTGTGGATAGTGCGTCCGTCGATAGCTGCGATAGTATCTTCCACGTATCCTCCTTCATTGAGGGTATCGGTATGGATGGCAACCTGCACGTCATTGCGGTCAGCGTTTTCCATACATGCGCGTATAGCTGCGGGAGTAGAGCCCCAGTCCTCGTGGATCTTGAAGCCCATAGCGCCGGCTACCATCTGCTCCTCGAGAGTATCCTGCATAGAGGAATTTCCCTTTGCGAGGAAGCCCATGTTGATGGGAAGGCCTTCTGAAGACTCGAGCATCTTCTGGAGGTTCCAAGCGCCAGAAGTGATAGTGGTGCCGTTTGTTCCGTCAGTCGGGCCAATACCGCCGCCGATAAGAGTAGTGATACCGTTGCTGAGGCAGTCATAAGCCTGCTGCGGTGAGATGAAGTGAACGTGTCCGTCGATACCGGCTGCAGTAAGGATGAGGTGTTCGCCGGATATGGCGTCGGTAGAAGGACCCGTGCAGAGGGTAGGAGTCACGCCCTGCATGATGTTGGGGTTGCCGGCCTTGCCGATACCTGCAATCTTGCCGTCTTTCACGCCGACGTCAGCCTTGATTACACCGAGAACCGGATCAAGGATTGTCACGTTGGTGATCACGAGGTCGAGCGAACCTGCTTTAGACGTGATGGTGTTGGCGGTGCCCATACCGTCGCGGATAGTCTTGCCACCGCCATATACTACCTCGTCGCCGTAAACGCGAAGGTCTTTTTCGATTTCAACATACAGCTCTGTATTGCCGAGGCGAATCTTATCACCTACCGTCGGGCCGAAGAGGTTGTTGTATTCCTGTCTTGATATTGTAGCCATTTGATAATGCGAAGTTAGAGGTTGTTACTTGGCGGGTGAGCCTGTGAATTCGTTGTCCATTTCGGTCTCGGACTGGTCCTTGAAACCGTAAGTACGCATGCGCTTGAAAGCGCGGACCTCCTTTGGATAGTAAGTCGGAGTGTCTTCGCGGCCGGTATATCCGTTTACGAGATCGTTGAAACCGATCACGCGTTGTTTGCCTGCGTAAGTGACGAGTTCGACTTCCTTCTCCTCGCCTGCCTCGAAACGAACGGCTGTGGTAGCGGGGATATTGAGGTGCATTCCGAATGCTGCCTCGCGGTCAAACTCCATGTAGCGGTTCACCTCGAAGAAGTGGAAGTGAGAGCCGATCTGCACAGGACGGTCGCCGGTGTTGCGCACCTTGAGCTTAACGGTGCGGCGATAGAGATTATATTCGATGTCTCCGTCGGCGAGGATCACGCCGCCTACGGGCACGTAATTGGCGGGCTTGAAGCCGGGAGTGTTGGGGTATGCGATAGCGGGCTGGCCGGGGAAGACACCCATTGGGGTCTCATATCCCGAAGGCTGAGCAGCAGCTGGCTGCTGTGCATTATTGTCTGTGGTAGCCATAATCTGGGATTTTTTTAGAAGTGAGACACTGATGATTATTTGATCGGGTGGTGGATGCTGACGAGGCGTGAGCCGTCGGTGAATACAGCCTCTACCTGAAGGAGTGTGATCATGTCGGCGACTCCTTCCATTACCTGTTCCTTCTTGAGGACGTTGGCGGCATCGTGCATGACTTCTTCAACGGTCTTGCCTTCACGGGCTCCCTCGAGCGCACATGATGTGATGTAGGCAACCGATTCCGGGTAGTTGAGCTTGAGCCCCTTCTGCAGACGGCGCTCAGCGATCATGCCGAGAGTGAGGAGCGTAAGTTTGTCTTGCTCTTTTGGTGTTAGATGCATGGTGATTAATTTATGAGGTTAATATCCGTAATTACTCCATGTATGGTATATGCGCATTTTATGTAAACACGCCTATATTAGGAACAAGCTCTGCTTAATATTAGTTCAGCGCAACGTGATTTTTTTGATGATATTTTTATATTTTTATGATTGTAATGAACCTGGCCTGTTGTCCATTGTTTAAAGGGCATAGGAACTTTTTTTAACAACTTATAAAAACACACAACTATGTTCAAATCGACAATGATTGCCGGTGCCGGCGGTTTTTTAGGCACCTGTCTTAGATTCCTTTCGGATAAGTTGGGTGCGGCTATATGTCACCTCTCTTTCCCCTTAGGAACGTTCATGGCCAATATGGTCGGCTGTATTATCATCGGTATGCTTTATGGCTATCTCAACAAGACCGGGAAACTCAGTAAGACAGCTAATCTCCTTTGGATCACGGGATTCTGTGGCGGCCTGACTACATTTTCCTCTTTCTCCGACGACATGATCTCGCTTCTTGAGAAAGGGGACGGCGGAATGTTTGTATTCTATATGGTCACAAGCCTTATTTTCGGAATCGCAATGGTAGCTCTCGGTGCCGCGTGCATCCGCAAACCCGCTCCTGAAACTCAAAATGCTTAACCCTATAAAAACTGAAAAATCATGATTATCCAATATATGCTTATAGCAGGGTTAGGCGGTTTTGCCGGCACCTGCGGACGTTACCTCACCGGCGTAGCCGGAAAGAAACTTTTCGGAGACAAATATCCTGCCGGAACATTTGCGGTCAACGTGATAGGATGTTTTATCATCGGTATCTTTGTCGGTCTCTGGACCCGTCATGACATGAGCCCGCTCGTCAACGCACTTCTTATCTCCGGTTTCTGTGGGGGCTTCACTACATTCTCATCATTCAGCCATGACAGTTTTGCGATGATTCAGAAGGGACAATGGTTGAAATTCATCTGCTACATCGTGCCGTCGGTGGCTCTCGGTCTTCTGATGGTATGGCTCGGCATCAAATGCGTTGCCTGATTCCCGCTTACTTCAACAGGCAACGAATATTACACCCAAAAGAGGACGCTCCGGATGAGAGTGTCCTCTTTTTTTGATGGTGTAAATCTCGGTTGTGGCAAGCACGTAGAGGAAACGGCCTGGTTTGCATCGGCCGGAGCACACAGAGAAAGCTGCGCATTTATAAGAAACTATTTTGCTCGCGTCATGTCGGCGAGGGCGGGCATTTTGGCCGCTCTCCAGGCGAGGATGATGGCAATGGTGGTGACGGCTACGAAGGCGATGGCTGTGGAGTGGAACATGTCGCCGAGACCGACGAGAGGCGACACTACGGCTGCGAATACATATTTGACTACGCTCAGGATTGCGGATGCTGTCCCTGCCTCCTGTCGACCCACTTCCATCGATAGTGTATTGGCGCTTGAGAAGATCATGCCGGAGAAAAGGAGCATGGGGATGGCGAAGATCTCATACATCAGGAATGGAGATTTATTCCACATCACGAAGGCTTCAGCCACGGCAAAAACGAACATTCCTATGCACCCGACTACCATGGCTTGCTTCATGACTTTGAATCGGGGAGCAAGATAGGATCCAAGACCCATGGCAAGTGCATTGGCTCCGAAGATAAACCCGAATTGAGTGGCACTGAAGCCGTAGTGAGTCTGGATTATGAATGGTGCGGAAGCTATATATGCATAAAGGAGGCCGATCGCCACCGCCTTGATGGTTACGTAGATCATAAATCTGCCGTTGAGGAAGAGAGATTTGTATGCCTTGATATAGTCGCTGAAACTCGTGGCGTGCAGACGGCGAGCCGGCGGTAGTGTCTCAGTATAATGAGTGGTCCAGAAAGTCATGATCACTCCGATTGCGAGCAGCACGATGAAAATGCCTTTCCAACCGACGCTGTCGGCCATGAATCCTCCGACCACAGGTCCGAGAGCGGGAGCTATGCCGTTGATCGCGCCTACGATAGCCATCAGTTTGGCGAGTTGACGCCCCATGTAGACGTCAGCTGGAATGGATGTGGAGAGCACCATGGCTCCCCCTGCACCGAGACCCTGAAACAGGCGGCAGCCTATGAAAAAGGTAATGCTTTTTGACAAAAGTGAGAGTCCGGTGGCGAGGACGAATATGATAAGCGATACGATCAGGACCGGCTTTCTTCCGTATCGGTCGCTTGACGAACCCCACAGCACAGATCCGATTCCCATTCCGATCATTGCCATCGATATGCCCATCTGGGTCATGGAAGGAGTGGTGTGGAATTCCCTCATCATAGAGGGAATCGTGGGGAGATACATATCGTTGACTAGCGACGAAAAAGCGCCTATCAATGCGATGAAGGCAACGAAGATGCCGTAATTCTTTGGAGCGGGAGAGAGAGCCGGAACAGTCGGTTTTGTGGTGGAATCGTTAGGCATATTGTGTGGTTTAGGAGGTTAAAGCTTGATTAATTGAGATTATCTCGATTAACCGGAATTTATCTCGATTTGATAATCGATTAACAAATCATTGGAAATTATGGTTCATGCCACAACAACGATGCCCATCTTCACAGATGGGCATCGCTGAGTATTTTCCATAATACATTTTACTAACCTAACATCATGAAACTAATTTCTTACTTTTGAACTTAAAACAAAAGTGGAGAGGGGTGGGTTCATGTCTTGATGTTACAATAATGTTAAATTATTTCAATGTAAGTCCGTCGCGGAATGCGTTGCCTACGCGTGAGCCGAGACGTATATAACCGTTATGGATAGGATCAAAAGTTATGAGATCCATCTTCTCTACGTCGGGTAGACCGTCTGATGCGAGGTACTTCTCATCGCACTTGATATTTAGGATTTCGGCAACCATATAGAAGCCTGTCTCGGATTCATTGATCTTCTCCTTGATCCGGCATTCCATCGTCATCGGGAAGCAATCGAAGACAGGGGCCTCGACTGTATCTGCTTTTGATGAATTCCATCCGGTCTTGGCCATCTTTTCCGGATCCTTGCGTCCGCTCACCACTCCTACGAAATCGGCGGCAACAAGGGTGTCGACAGTGGCGAATGCTACCGTGAACTCGCCGTTGCGGTTGAGATTGTCAGTGGTGGCGTGTGAGCCGAGAGAGATAAATATCTCATGATAGTCCCACTGGCCTCCCCATGCGGCGTTCATAGCGTTGGGGGTGCCATCAGCATTGTATGTGCCGATAATAAGTACGGGCTGGGGGAGCAGCCATGCTGCGGGTTTGAAGGTTTTCATTGTCTGGATTTAGGGGTTTATTGTTTAGGAAGTTTAAGTAGTTTAAGGGGTTTAGGTGGTAGTGGTTTAGGGAGTTACAAGGGCCGAAGTATGTCGCACCACGCGCTACGCACCACGCACTATCAGCCTTCGGTGTGGAAGTTGGTGAATTTGCCGTATTCCTGTGCGGGTATCTCAGCTCTGGCAGCATCGATGGCCTTGATGAGGAAGGCCATGTTGCGGCCGAGGTTGCGCATGGTCTGTAGGCCTTCGAGGTCAGCCTCGACGTCTTCCGCAGTGAAGCCATGCACCTCGTTCCAGTACGTGCTGGAGACTACGGGCATCGAGCAGATGGTGAAATACTTGTTTATCTCGTCGAAAGCCGATGTGGATCCGGCGCGGCGCGAGGAAACGACGGCGGCTCCCACCTTCATGATCTTTGTGAAACCCCCGGAGGTGCTATAGAAGAGTCGGTCAAGGAATGCAAGAAGCTGTCCGTTGGCTCCGGCGTAATATACAGGAGACCCTACGAGGAGACCGTCGGCCTCGGCAAACTTCGGTGCTGTCTCGTTGACCATATCGTTAAATACGCAACGGCCGTGTTCGCGACAGAAACCACATCCGATGCAGCCGCGGATGTCTTTTGTGCCGATATTAACGCGTTCGGTCTCAATGCCGCAAGAATGGAGTGTTTCTTCTACTTCGCGGAGTCCGCGGTCGGTGCAGCCTTTGGGGTGCGGGCTGCCGTTGATTACGAGTACTTTCATAATTAGGCGTTTTATTTTTAGTGACGAGCTTAAGCTCGAAGCCGGAGACGAAAATGAGTCCCCCTAATTCTAAAGGATAACGTCGGTGAAAAGGGGATGGTTTAAAAAATTGGATTTGTTCAATTCCGAAAAAAATAGTAATTTTGCATCGCGGTTCATAAAGAGCCGCCTTAAAATGAACGAGACTGTATCTAAGATCATATTCACAAATCCTGCGGTGATGAACTGGGGATTTCTTGAAAACTGGAAAAGCACGGCTTCTTTGTAAGTTTTCGTAGTTGTCAGCGTTTTCATCGTTGTCAACGTTTTCATCGTTATCGGCGATTAGAAAGTAAATTCCATTAGATTCACTTATTATTCATTATTTTAATTATGAACAATCTTCGATTGCTCGCAGGGTTGCTGTGCGCTGCCTTGCTGAGCGGTGGAGTGCGCACCTACGGCCAGTCGGTTATCACGCTTGAAGAGATATTCGAATCGGCTGAAGCCCATAGCGCGCAGCTCAGGCCATCAATGACTGCCATAACCGAGGCGGATCAGGAGATTAAGACGGCTAAGACAGCCAAACTTCCGGATATAAATGCATCACTAAGCCTTAGCTATCTCGGCGACGGATTCATAACTAAGCGAGATTTCTCAGGCTATGAGAAGGCTCCGATACCTCATCTCGGTACGGGACTTTCCGTGACCGTGAGTCAACCTGTATATACCGGGGGCGCGATCACCAACTCCATAAAGCTCGCCGAACTGAAGTCTATAGCCTCGCGCTTCGCCAACGACCTGCAGCGCGACAACATACGCTTTCAGCTCACCGGATTCTATCTTGATATATATAAATGCACTAACCTTCGGCAGGTGCTTGAAAGCAATATTGAATCAGCCCGACAGATACTCGGCGAGATGAGGGCCAGATACGAGCAGGGAACAGCGTTGCAGAACGATATCACCCGCTATGAGCTCCTCGTCTCTAACCTCGAGCTTCAGCTTATAAAGATTGACAACACACTTGATATTCTCAACAACAATCTTGTGACTGTGGCCGGACTTCCGGAAAATACGGTCGTCATTCCGGACTCGGCGATTCTTTCTCGTTCCCTTCCAATGCTGCCTGAAGATCAATGGCAGCGGGATGCTGAACTCAATTCGCCCTCGCTGGGACTTGCGCGAAACGGAGTGGAGATAAGCAGGAAGGCGGAGGCATTGGTGCTCGCCGAACGTCTACCCAAGATAGGTCTAAGGGCAGGATGGACCATAGACGGTCCGATTCTCGTGGAGGTGCCTCCGATCGACCGGAACCTCAGTTATTGGTATGTCGGACTTGGAGTGGACTATAATCTGGCATCGCTTTATAAAAGCAATAAGTCGGTTGTACGCAGCCGGATAGCCACGCGTAAGGCAAAAGAGGAACTTGAGGCGGCGCGTGAAGGAGTAAGCCTGGCTGTAAGAGCCGACCATGTAAGATATCTTGAGGCTTACGAGGAACTGAAGACCCAGGAAAAGAGCGTAGAGCTCGCCGAGCGTAATTACCGCACTACCGCCACGCGCTATTCAGAAGGAATGGCTCTGATCACCGATATGCTTGACGCCGCCGATTCTCGACTCAATGCCGGTCAGCAACTCGTCAACGCACGAATCAACATTATCTATTATTATTATAAACTCTTATTCACAACCGGAAAGATATGAACCACAGCAGTAAAAAAATACTCTCCTATATTGTTTCAATAGCCGTTGTTGCCATCGCCGCATTCTGGGTAGGTAGCAAATTCATCCATTTCGGCGATGTCGAGTTTACAGACAACGCGCAGATAGACCGTCAGATTGTTCCGGTCAACAGCCGTGTGCAGGGCTATATAAAGGAAATACGCTTCAAGGAATATCAGCAGGTGAAGAAGGGTGATACGCTTGTCATTATCGACGACGCCGACATGAAGCTGAACGTGGCGCGTGCGAAAGCAGACTACGCCAATGCAGTAGCCGGGCGAAGCGTTGCAGACAGGTCGGTGGCATCCGCATCGGCTAATGTGGCTGTAAGCGAGGCATCAATAGCGGAGGCTAAGGTGCAGATGGAAATGGCTGCCACAGATCTCGCACGATATGAGAAACTTCTCGAGAAGGATGCCGTCACTCGACAGCAATATGATGCTGCCCGGACCGACTATAAGTCGAAAAAGGCGCGGTATGACATGCTCGTGCGCCAGCGAGGAGCTACTTCCACGGTGGTGGACGTGAGCCGTCAGCGTATCTCCCAGTCGGAGGCAGGAATCGATCTCGCCAAGGCGATGCTTGAGACAGCGGAGCTGAATCTTAGCTATACCGTGATTCTTGCTCCCTGCGACGGATACACTTCGCGCAAGGAGATACAGGTGGGGCAGCTCGTGCAGCCGGGTCAGACCCTGCTTGACGTGGTAGATTCTCAGGAAGTGTGGGTTACTGCCAATTTTAAAGAGACTCAGCTCCCCCACATCAAGCCCGGAAGCAAGGTCGAGATAAAGGTCGATGCAATTCCCGGTGAGGACTTCGAGGGAACAGTAGCTGCAATCTCCACTGCTACGGGTGCGTCGCTGTCGCTTATGCCGCAGGATAATTCCGCCGGAAATTTCGTGAAAGTTCGTCAGAGAGTGCCTGTAAGGATAGAGTTCTCTCCGTCGTGCAGTCGGGAAGATCTGGATAAGCTGCGGGCCGGCATGAATGTGGAATGCCTTGTGAAGTATTAATATGGGCGACTGGCATGCTAATCAGGGACCTTTTGATATCCCTGACCTACCGAACTTCATACCCCGAAGGCTTAAACCCTGGATCTTTATATTCTTCGTGCTTATAGTGCAGTTCTCGGGAGGCATCTACCTCGCGGCGGCTTCCGACATGGTGGGCACGACGGCTCTGATGCAGGAGGATATACTGATGGCCGGCTACGCTTCGCTGATAGGACTTGCGGTCAACTTCGCCGTAATGTTCCGTGTGAAGTTCCGGTTCTCAAACCGTACTCAACTTATCACTGCCGGGTGTGTTCTAATAGTCGCTAACCTCATATGCGCGCACACTACGAGCGTTCCGGTGCTTGTCATCACCTGTTTTGTGGCGGGATGGTTCAGGATGCAGGCAACTCTTGCCTGCAACTCCACGATTCAGCTTTGGCTTACACCGGTGAGGGATATGGCTGTGTTCTTCTGCTATGTGTATATACTCGTCGACAGTGTGATACAGCTGAGCGGTATCGCCACTATCTATACGGCGTTCCATATGGAATGGGAATATATGCACTGGATAATGATAGGTCTGCTTGCTCTGATGATACTGCTTGCGGCTATTCTGCTGAAGCCTGTGCGGGGTCCTATGTATATCCCGCTTCTCGGGATTGACTGGCTTGGCGCGCTGTTATGGGCCGGTTTCATGATGTGCTTCACTTTCATATGCGTATACGGCAATTTCTACGATTGGTGGGATTCTTCAGAGATAAGGGGAGCTACGCTTCTCGGACTTGGGTGTATGGGTATAAACCTGTGGAGGGCAACATTCCTTCATCATCCATATATATCCTTTCAGGCTATGAAGAACCGCAACGTGATCAGGGCGACACTTGTATATCTTGTGTTTTTTACTGTTATGGCTACGGAGCATGTATTCGAGCATACGTATGCGGCGAATATACTCGGTTTTGACGAAACCAACCTGATAGACCTCAACTGGTATGTATTCGCCGGAATAGTAGTAGGATGCACGTTTACCTATTTCACGTTTGCCCTGCGCAAATGGCGCTACAAGACGATGACAGCCATTGGTTTTGCGCTTGCGGCGGTGTATCTGGCTTATTTCTATTTCACGATAGACTATGGTGTTGAGAAAGAGGCGCTCTTCATTCCGCTCTTCGTGAGAGGAGCGGCATCGGTGATCATATCCATCGTATTCCTGACCTCGATAGTGCAGAGCGGACTCCCTTTTACGGTTTTCCCGCAGGCATTGACCATCAACGGATTTACAGGAGCTGTGATGGGCGCCACGTTAGGTCCGGCATTGGTAGGGGAGTGGCTTAAACATACGATGGCTAAGAATGCATCGCTATTAGGAGCCGATATCGTGAGTTTCAATCCTGATGTCGTGCATGTGCCGTTAGGTGAGCTGTTCGGTATGGTTCAGATGCAGGCATTGGTGGTGTCGATGAAGGAGATATATGGCTGGCTGCTGATAATTGCTTTGGTAGCCCTGTTGCTGATAGTGGTGGGATACGGACCGGTCAGGCCCTGGGCTATCTTCCCGAAGTGGAGGAGTGTCAGGAAGAGTCTTTGGAAACTTGCCGGGCGGTGAGAGAATAAAGTTTGCAGACACGCGCTTCGACAGGCACGGATTGCCCTTGGTTGCTGAACCCCGGAATTGGATATTGCGTTAAGAAGATATGAACGGAATTGTAGTTGGATTGTTGCTGCCGTTTTTAGGTACTACTCTTGGAGCGGCGTGTGTGTTCCTGATGAAGGAAAGCATAGCGCCCCGTCTGCAGAAGACCCTTACGGGTTTCGCGGCGGGGGTGATGGTTGCGGCATCGGTGTGGTCGTTGCTTATCCCATCGATAGAGATGACCGGGAAAGACGGGCTTGCGAGTATAATCCCGGCTATTGTGGGGTTTATGATCGGCATATTGTTTCTGCTTTTTCTTGACAATATCATACCGCACCAGCATATCGACAGCAGTGAGAGCGAGGGCCCGAAGTCTCATCTTTCGAAGACGGCAAAATTGGTATTTGCCATTACGCTTCATAATCTCCCGGAAGGGATGGCGGTAGGTGTGGCTCTGGCCGGAGTCTTGGAGCATAATTCGTATATGTCGATGGCGGGGGCTATCGCGCTTTCTATAGGAATTGCGATACAGAATTTCCCGGAAGGTGCGATAGTGTCGATGCCCTTGCGGAGTGCGGGAAACTCGCGTAGAAAATCATTTTTGATGGGTACGTTGAGTGGAATTGTTGAGCCTGTCGGAGCTGTCCTTACCATTCTCCTTGCATCGGTGGTAGTGCCGCTACTTCCATATTTGCTGGCGTTTGCTGCCGGAGCGATGATCTATGTGGTGGTGGAAGAACTGATACCGGAGACTCAGGAGGGTGAGCATTCCAACTTAGGTACGATTGGATTTGCCTTCGGGTTCATGCTTATGATGGCGCTTGATGTGCTGTTGGGATAATAATCCGGTTTCGGGTAAGCATAAAAAAGGATGGCCTCAGCTGAGAGACCATCCTTGATTTTGTTTTTAGAAAATAGTGTTTTACTTGTTGCAGTTGCAACCGCAGCCGACTTTGCTTCTTACCTCCTGTTTGAAGGCCTCAAACTGCGGGGCGAACTGTGCGAAGATTGGATTGTCGGAGTTCTTTTTGATTACATGGTGCATGAAG
>JAIECF010000164.1 GCA_029068655.1 Muribaculaceae bacterium
GGCTCAAAGAATTAGTGCGTGTCTTCCTGAAGATTGGGGAGATGGCTACCCAAATATCATGCTTTCAGTGACATGTGAAAACCAGAGACGAGCGGAAGAGAGGCTTCCGATCCTGCTTTCCATTCCTGCCAGGCACAAGGGCTTTATGGCTGCTCCTTTTATCGGGAAAATTGATGCTGCCAAATATCTTTCCACTGGACAAATAGAGGAAGTCTTATGCGGAGGTGAGAATTATGATGGAGCTCGCGTTTGTCGTTTCGAATGGGTCGAGAGTCTCTCAAGACAATGCATTGAAAATGAAGTCACTTTCAATTTTATTGAGACGGGTACTGTATTTGAGAAGGATGGAAAGATATACCGAATCCCGTCCAAAAGGATTCAGAGTACGCAGGCTTTCAAATCAGGGCTAAGCAAGAGTTTCGGGAAACCGAAATTTAATCTTGAATCATCCGGAACTCTTTTTGAGACAGTATCCTATACACCGTTTTTTCGAGAACATTGCCACACTTGCGGTTCGCGCCTTACATGTAACGGCTGTTCCAACTGCGGCAACTGCGAGATGGCTTACAATACTAATCCGGAGTGAAAAAAAAGACCGACCTGAGAGCGGTCAGTCTTGAAAAGTGTTTGTAATGTTATTGTTTTTCGGCTTCCTTCACCCATTTTTCGATGTCCTCATCGGTGACATCGTTCATCAACAGTCCTTTGCCGAACGTAAGGTCGGGATACTGCTCGCGGAGTTTCTGTTCGCTATTGATGATGTTGCTTCCGCCCGATGTCATGAAAGGAACGATGGTCTTGCCCTTAAGGTCGTTTGATTCAATAAAGGTGTTGATGATGGTAGGATGTGTGTTCCACCAGTTAGGATAGCCCAGGAAGACAACCGAATATTCCGAAAGGTCTGTGACTGAATCCCTCAGAGCCGGACGAATCGAGAAATCACGCATCTCCACAGAGCTACGGGAAAGTGAATCTCTCCAATCCAAATCGGCTTCCGTATATACAGCTTCCGGCACTATCTCATAGACCGGAAAACCTGTAAGGTCGGCTATTCTCTGCGCAGCCTTTGCAGTAGTCCCGCTTGCCGAGAAATAGCATATGATTGACTTGCTGTCGGAAGAATCCTCTGAATTGTTCTTTTGCGATTTAGACGAGCAGGCACAAAGTCCGGTCACTGCCGCCAGAGCCATTATCATGGCCGTTTTGATTGCTTTCATTTTCATAATTTATAAGTATTTTATTTATCCGATACTATTTTCCATGCTTCGATACATCGTGTAATTGAAGAGAAACTAACACCTATCTTGAAGAGTCTACGACTATCTCTTTGAAAAGGACGTGCATACCGCTTATGTTCGATCTGCTCTAAGGCAGATTCGGCAGAATGGTCATATTTGAGTTCAATAATATAGATATAGTCTTGTGTCCTGATGAGAATATCAATACTTCCGTCTGAGGTATGGTGTTCTGCCTTAGTCTCCAATCCTATCAAATCAATGAAAAGAAAGAATGCGTTCTGGAAATTATTTTCGTTTTCTATTCTAAGTTCATACTCGATTCCGGCAAAATAGGTTTGCATCGCAAGCATAGCCTCATCGGGTTTGCCAATATTAAAATTGAATACAACGTCAGAAATCACCTCGTTTGGCGTTGACCTCTTAGTCTTTACATAAAACGGCAACAAATCCTCATAAAGACCTGCTTTTACCTCTTCATTGGGAATACCGAGACGGTAACGCTTGAACTTTTGCAAATAATCCTTGATGGTTAAATAACCGGTCTGGAAAAGAAGTGCTTTAGCACTCGGATTAAGTAGGTCAAGTCCTTTGAGATCTTTTTCCATGCAATAAGAATCGAATGTCTTTTCAAGATCAACATCTATTCTCTTTAATGTCTCCGCTATCAAGGTTGCCTTGCCGGTCTCTATCCAATAATTATCGATTTTCTTTTTTTGCAGGCAGTTAAGTACCGACCATGGATTATATATATCACTCCCCTCTTCTGTGAAACGATAACCGTCATAATTTTTTTTGAGTTCCCTACAGGTTTCCTCATAAGACCATCCGTTTTTCTCCCCCAATCCCTTTATACCTTCATCAAAATTCGCATATAATTCCTTTTCCGTGATACCGCAAATATCAGAATATATGGTATCGAAAGTAATGTCATTAAGGTTGTTAAGATCAGAGAAAACACTGAGTTTGCTGAAACGGCTAACTCCGGTTAAAAAGACGAGGCGAATATGTTCTGCACTACTCTTAAAATTGGAATAAAGAGAGGCCAACCTCTCACGATAATACTCGAGGTTTATTTGTCGATTAATATTTCCAACAAGTGGTTTGTCATATTCATCCACAAGAATTACCACTTCACGTCCTGTCTTCAGATGCACCTGCTCAATAATATAAGCAAAACGCTGGCTAAGGGAGTATTCAGTATGTTCAAGAGCATACTTGTCTTCCCACTGATTAAAAATCCTAACTAATACATCATCAAGAATGCCCTTATCTATGAACTTGTCAGTATTTAGATCCAAGCGTAGAACGGGATATGAATTCCAATTCCAATTAGTAGTGTCAATAAAAAGTCCTTTAAAAAGATCTCTACGTCCTTCAAAGA
>JAIECF010000165.1 GCA_029068655.1 Muribaculaceae bacterium
ACAATTCGGATTACTCTGAAAAAGAAATGGTCTGATTTCGAGACGCTCCGTGATCTGTTAGGCTACCTGGATTACCACCACGACATCTGGGTCTGGGATGGTAAGGGCACCGCCGTTCGCAGCATCAGTGATCGAGAAGCTCGGGAGTATGTCTTTGATCCGTACCTGAGTCGCTATATCAAGAATATCACAACTAGCAACGAGAGACCCACGATCAAAGTGGAGTTGATCTGAGGTGGTATTATGAGATATGCCAAATTCCTTAAATGCCGTGATTATCTCATGGATACTGGCATGATGACCGTTGAGGAGAAATCCCGGCTCGATACAATCGTCGGCGATGTTAACTCTCATCACTGGTTAACTCGGTCCAGGTATTGGAATGAGACATATGCTCCGTTCGTATTCAGGGATGTAATCTGCGATATCAACAATCGAATTATCGTAACGAAGTTGGTCGAACGGTACCCATCCGGAGCCAAGACTTCATTTGATGAATTAGGTATGGATCCTGGGGTAATTCCTTTGGTGAACTACTTCAACCAAGTCGGCCTGAAGACGATTATGTCCTGCCAAGGTCATGGTACTGTAAACCAGTCGGTATTCTGGATCGAGTTTGACCCCAGTGTCACTGAAGAGGATGTCATGGCGTTTCAGAGAAAACATGCCAGAGATTACGATGGGGCTTTCTGTTCTAACGGCGACTTTGCGTGGCGGTTCTATTTACTGGAAGGCGAGACCTATAGAAGTCTTCGGTATATCGTCGGAACTGTTGCAGCTGCCAACGATGATCTGAAACGCTGGCAAGAAGATGATCGTAATAATCAAGTTGAAAGTGAGGAATAACTATGGACATTCGCAAGCTCTTTAGAGAACCTAAAGACCCGGAGGCGATTGCTGATATCGAGTATTACGCCGATAAGGTCATCCGTAAGCTGCTGACAACGTACTCGACGTCTGGTGAGTCTGAGTCCGTCAGCTTAGTTCAGCTCCTGAATGGCGAGCTGAACTACCTCCCTCGGAAAGAGGGAATCATTGACGCTCTCTTCCTGCGGATAGCAGATGTGCTGCATCAGCGTTATAAGGCGATGCTTATTCCCATTCCTATCGTCAGCATCAACCGATTAAATGGGCATATGAGAGTTGACGGTATGTGTATGCGGATGATTAAAGAGCCGGCAGCACCGTCATCTGAACCGCAGGTATACACAGGTGATTCCGAGGGTAAGTATTGCAAGCCCAAGATTGATGTCGGCACATATCTGCAACTGATGACTTCCATCGATGACGTTACGATTGTAACTGGTGAGACAATGGTATATGATGGATCTATCCAGGATTTGATGAATAACGATTCTGCCGCGTATGTTGCGGACGTGTGCAGCCGGATCGTTCAACATGTGGGTATCGATACATTTGGTCGGTTCCTCATTACGGTAAGCGAGAGGGAGTAAATATGATAACAAGGGCAATCGAGGAAGTCAAAATCTATACACTGTGCCTGAACCCGGTCACTGGTTGTGTTGAAGAGATACATCGGGTGGCAATCTCTACCGATTATGACGCCCTGGTCAAATGGTATAATGAACAGAAGTTGGATAAACCTGGACATGATCATGATGATCCGGTGCGGAATGGCTGTGGTGGTCCCATTTTCAAGTACTTTAAGAAGGGCTCTCCTCTGGAATACTACAACCCCTGCGACTCAACGGATATCGTTGATACCGCATCGGGTGAAAATGTACCGACACGTGGTGGCGTATTAGAAGACTGGTATCGCGCCGAGAGCGTTTACAGAGCCTTTGATACCGGACTTGGCGGATGTACCATTGTCTGCAAAGACTAATCCCAGCATAAAGCAATCCTCAGAGATCCACCGGATGATAACCCGGTGGATCTTTTTGTTGTTAGGAGATGATACAAGTGGCGAAGTATGTAAACTTGGAAATTGATAACTCCGCCAAGAGTGCTGTTAAGACTGGAAAATGGAAAGCTCCCGGAGCTGCTTTCTATGATGCGTTAATGGACGCCTTTTCATACGGCGGTCCGATTCCTGAAGATGCTGAACAGCTCCGGAAAGTCATAGCTGATGGTAAGTACAAACAATGGAATGATTATCTGTCAGAAGCATACTTAGTATGCCCTCTGAAGCAGATCACCAATCATGGCCCATATGGCCGTACTCCCTTTAGTCGTTCTGGATGTAAGTACCCTCATCATGTAATTCGAAACGGTAAGCTCGTATTGTCAGTTCCTGGGATCAAAGCAGCGTATGCACGTGCACTGCAGATGGGTGTGTTGAAAGGTGATGTGAAACATCACTTGGAGCGGCATATCAAAGATCTTGGTATGGAAGTCAAGTTCAAGAACGGCGCACTGTCGTGGAATGAATCGTCTGCCATCAGAATTGATGAGAACTTTGATTCCATCTTTGCTTATCTCCATGAGAAGACTGGTGTCGAGCTGAAAGTTGATGCAGATGAAGCTGAACTGGCCAAATGTGCAGCTCGCATGGAGTCTACTATCATGGATGCTCTCCGATACTTTGAAGCTGCCAAGAATGGCATCATCAAGAGCAGATGCTCATCCCCATTTATGGAATCTGCTGTTGAGGGGCCGAAGGGAAAAGAGGTCCTGACTTCTGAGATCACTAAAGAGATTGGAGACATCTATTCTGTAGATAAGCTGTTAGAGTGGGTGATCGCCAATATCGATTATGACTCCGATGATCAAAATTGGCATCTCCGTACAGCTGCTCAACTGTACATGGATAAGAAGGGGAACTGTCACGACCAGTCGTATTTTACGGCACTCTTGTTACATAGCTGGCATCAGGTGTCTGCAGTTGGCCAGCTCTTCATGGTAGAGTACAAAGAAGGGCAAGAACAGGGAGGTCGTACCCATACCACTACATGGTACGTGGATAAGGGCAAGTATTACTGGCTTGAGACAGCTTGGGGTAACCATACTGGTATTCATGGTCCGTTCCAGGACAAAGATGATATCATGGATAAGATTCATGAGTACTGGGAGGAAGATGGATCCGATTACGACGGTCTTTGTTTCTCCACTCTTTCTAACTATCGGCTTGGGATGAATCTCAACGACTATGTGAATGCATGGCGGATCGAGTGGGATAAGCCGTTCCATAAAGATAAAGACTATGAGGATGAGTTCAAGTATGTCCGTATCACGTTCCATGGGGTTGGGGTTTATGAAGCACTCCGTAGAGCTATGGGCCCGGAACGTTGGAAAGAAGCATTGCAAGACGATCGATTCACATGGCTTCTGAAACCCCCGTCTTATAGCGGTACATGTACCAGCTACTTCACTGCGGAAGGATATAAGATGTTTCTGGATAAGCTGGGGTTTGCTGTGCAGCGTTGGTTGACTAAACATGACCCTAACGGTCTCAAGATTCAATACTATAAGAAGCCAAATGGTAAGGTCATTTACCAGGATAAGTATCAGGTCGTTGTTGACACATCTCAGGAAATCCAGGAATCCATGGATTGGATTACGGAGTATGCGCACAAGAATGACAATGAGAAGAAAGATACTCTGAGTTCTGTGCTGAAAGAGTGCAAAACACCGAGCGATCTGCTCAACTGGATGAAAGACAATATCTCGTACGGTTGGCTGGATGAAAATGGAGTGAAGACTGGAACCGGCAGTCATGACTCCAGCGATAAGATGTACCGGGAGTATCGTCTCCAGTCTCCTGCGCAGCTGGTTACATCTGGTATCGGGGTGTGCTGGGACCAATGCGAACTGGAGCGGGTCTGGTTCAAGTATCATGGATACAAGTTCGCTGTCATCTTCGTAGAGATTGATGACGACGAAGGGAAACCCACTCATACCTTCCTGATCTTCCATGACAAAGGTAAGGTCAAGTGGTTCGAGTCTTCCTGGGGGCAGATGGGTGGAATCCATTCGTTCCCTGATGCCGAGAGTGCTGTGAAGCATGCGGTTCAGAAATTCAAAGAGAGTCAACAGTCCAAGTGGTCAGACGAGTTCATCAACATCCGTGTACTGGAAGATCCTATGCCGGCTGGCACGAAGTGCCTTAAGTACTATGAGCTGGCCAGGAAGCAGCCTAAGTTTGAGAACGTTTCTATCACGCTATTTGAGTCTACTATTCCGTTCCTGGAGGGATACACACTCAAGACACTTCCGGATAAAATGTACTTCTCCTCTTCCAAGAAACTGGACGAGTTGAAGGGTCAGGTCTTCATGTCTCCGTTTATTGGAATCTCGTCGATATTCATCATTGACCGGCATGCCATCATGCATAAGTATATTGAAGATGCTCTTGGGAAGAAGCCCGTCGGAACTGCATACAATTGCAGCTATGAAGAATGGGGATGGCCGGATAGTAAACTCGAGAAGCCGCTGGATATTGTTCACATCACCCATAACATCGAGTCTATTAAAACAGAGATGAATGGTCAATCTACCGGATACATCTACACGGTAGACATCTCGAAAGTTCGAGATAAGCTGAAACTTTTCAAAGGAAAACAGGTAAACCGTGAAGTGATCTATCAAGGTAATGATTCGCTTCCCATCCTGAACGTTCGGAAGCATACGGTGAAATGGGAGATCAAGTTTGGCGAAGAGAACTACAAACACGCTGGACCCGGCCATGTGTATACCGAGGCTACCATTCCTCCTCCGCCAAGCATGGGAGGTGAAGATCCGCAACCTGTGGAACAGAAACCTTCTGAGAAAGAATCCCGCCCGAAGAAGATTGATCGTCAAGAAAGCCCCAAGAACGGCGTCCGCCGGAAGAACCTGTACATCGCATTCATTGAGTGGTGCAAGAAGTACAATGATAAGAACACGTTTGGTAGTATCTTCGATGAGGATGTGTTCAAAGTCTCGTATCCTTTCATCCCTCATGAGATGCGGTACTTCTACCGGTTGGCTAATCCGATGATGTGTGTACTGGCAGGTGATCTCACGTTCTTCCCTGTGGCCGAGTTGAGAACGCTGAATTCGCAGAT
>JAIECF010000166.1 GCA_029068655.1 Muribaculaceae bacterium
AGACCGTCTTGTAGGGAGGATACCCCATGGGCAGGCGGCTCCACTGGCAACCGGTATAGACGATGAAGAATATCGCCTCAGGGATGTCAAAAGGATCATGGTTTCGCAATCTTGCACATGCCCCCGGGAAGATAAGCCTCAGTATGGCTCTCTGGTTGTCGGTGATATTGATATGATAAGGCATTGCCATCAGGTTTTTGCAACATATTTTCACAATAGACCTTGAATCAGCATTCATGGTCTTTAATTTCTGCAAATAATGTTACAAATACCGTGCCTTAGCAGATGCTGCGTGAAAGTTACCCAAAGTCTCGCAGGCTTGGTCGCTTTTTGTCCTTTGGCTCAGTCACATAGCCCGCTATGCTCCTTCGCTCAAATGCCAAAAATCGATCCAACCCTGCGACCCTGGTGGCCCCCATTTTTTATGAGACGGGGCCTAAATCTTACCGTCAGGCGGTTTTCGACCTCATGAGTCATTCAAAGAGACTCAGCAATAGATTCTCGGCAGCCTTGCGGGCTGACGCTCGAGGTCCGATGTCGTTCATGATGATCACGATGGAATGCGTAGGCGCGAATTCCTCGTCGAGCTTATATCCTGCATAGCATTGTATTCCCTTCATGCTTCCTGTCTTCATCGCCACGTAAGCGTCGAGTGCGGTGTCTTTAAGAAATTCTGAAAGAGTACCTTCCTGTCCGGCAAGAGGCATAAAAGACGCATAGTCTTCATTGTCGCCCATTGTCTGCAGTATGCCGTTGATGAAGCTGGCAGTGACGCGGTTTGATCGTGAGAGGCCGCTGCCGTCGATCAGAGTCACGCCGCGTGTCGGCACTCCGGCCTTCTTCCAGTAGGAAAGCATCTCTTCGGCCGAAGCAGCGGTGGATCCCTCCTTGCCTCTTGCAAGACCGAAGGCTCTTAGCAGAGTCTCGGCAAACAGATTGTCGCTTCGCATCATGCAGCTGCGCATGACTTCCGCATATTTATCGCTCACATGGTCGACAATGACTGTTGCGTCTTTATCTGAAAGACTTTCTTTCCCGATCTTTACTCCCCCTTTTACTTCGATTCCGGCTCCGCGCAAACGGGATGACAGGTAGGAGAGGAAAACTGATTCAGGATTTTTTACGGCCCGGCTTCCGGATGCGTTGCGGCGGAAGTTAAGTGCATGTGACCCTGTCCCGTATGCTTCGTTGAGATCTCCGGAAGCCCAGCTTGGAGGGCAGTCAGGACCTTCGTAAAGGGATATGTCGATGCGCAGGTCGCCCTTTATCGTGTCGATGCCCTTATGCTGAAGAGCTGCAATTATCTCTTCTGCTATGTCAGCTGATTCCGGCACACAGTTGGCACCCAGAGTAGGATCCCCGCCACCGGCTATCAGAAGGTCGCCTTCAATCGTGTTTCCCTCTATCGGACCGTCGGCGAAAACCATCGTATGAAACCGCTCGTCTGGTCCTTTCTCCTGAAGCAGTCCGGCTATCGTCACGGTCTTCATTATAGAGGCGGGCAGCAACGGCAGGTCGGCATTGTGGGATGTCAGCACTTCGCCTGTCTTCAGGTCCTGGACGAGGACAGCGGTGCTTCCTGCAGATATGCTCTTCGATCTCAGGAAAGTTTCAAGAGGAGTGGCCGCGTTTAGAATGGCCGCTGTAAGGAGGAGGAAGGATAGGAGTATATGTCGTTTCATATTCAAATTTTCAATAAAAGAAGCATGCTCGTGTAGCTAAGTAGCTTCGATAGAAAATATCCTGCAAAATTATAAAAAAAATCAGTATCTTCCAACTTTAATGTCGCTCAAGTGTTTTACTGATACAAAAGCTAATGCAATAAATAACTAAAACACACAAACACGAAACAGAAATGAAGAAACTACTTTATCTCCTTCTGGTCCTTCCTTTTACAATGATGATTTCATCTTGTTCAAGCGATAAAGACCTCCCGAACGTAGACATCACGATGTCGTTCGACAATGCAGCAGTAAAAGACGGCAAGGTATATGTATTGGCAGAGGATGTATTCTCTATCACCGGCCTTACTACCAAGTCGGTAGACAGCAACCAGCAGTCTGCAATCGCCAATGTTTACTATTTCTGGAATGGAATACCCGCCCCGGGTCTTACCTGGAGCAACTTCCCGATGGAAATCAACATGGCTGATATGCCTCTCGTAGAAAATGGTGCCAACGCTCTCGGACTCAAGGCTACTATCCTGGAGACCGACAAGTCGATAGCATATGCCGTATTCGATATTCCTGTCGTGGCGGTTGAGAATGAAGAGAGTCTTCCCGACGGAGTACAGCTCGGTGAATGTCAGTTTACTCTTCGCACTGCTCAGTCGAGCAAATAAACCGATCTCCAACTTCCATAAAAGGCTTTCCGGATCTTGTCCGGGGAGCCTTTTATATTTTCTTCCTGCTTCAGATATTCACCGTAATGCCATTTCTTTGCAGGGTATTCTACTGATACATACATTCGTTTCACTTTATTTTTATGACATAATATTGCTTTATAAGCATGGTATTCGATTTTTTAATGAAAATTGGGCAATTTATTTTGTCATCTCAAAAAAAATGCCTAAATTTGCACCTGCTTTCAAAAACGATCCACATGGAAAGATGCCGGAGTGGTCGATCGGGACGGTCTCGAAAACCGTTGTACCCTTACGGGTACCCAGGGTTCGAATCCCTGTCTTTCCGCCAATAGTCAAAGCAAATCCGCTGTAACCTATAAAGTTACAGCGGATTTATTTTTTTACATACAAAAATCCATACAAATTGCAGGCGAAACCTCGCCCCATACAAAGTGGATGGTATCATACAAAATCAGATTTGTGAAAGTCGGTTTCTAAAATCGTTGCTTTCGCACTCGAAGTATTTCGTTAAAGAGGAAACTACCCTTTGTGGATGAATTACT
>JAIECF010000167.1 GCA_029068655.1 Muribaculaceae bacterium
ATAGAGCGCTTAGAGCGCGTTACTTGTCAGATCAGTACGAGGCGTGAGCGCATCGCTAAAGAGATGGGCGCTCCAGGAACAGCCATCCTGGAGAAGGCGAAGATCCCAGGTAATTTCGGATATAAAGACGAAGTATATCGTTGGCCATATGCATTTGCCGCCGATTTCCAACCGGAGTATTACTTCATGAAGAAGTGGTATGAACGATACCCTATGAAGAGTCCGAAGTTGACTACGGCCTATATGGATATCGAGACCGATATGATGGATTATACCCTCGATATGGATGATATCCCCAACACTGCGCATTGTCCGGTAAACCTGATTACGGTTGCATTGGATGAGACGAATGAGTCGTGGACATTCCTGCTCAGACCTTACAAGCCGAGTCCCCTTGGACGTACACCTGAAGAATATAAAGATCGTTATGCCCTATACGAGAAGCAATTAGCTGCTCATGAAGAATTGATGCGGAACAAGAAGAAGTACATCGATAAGCTCCATGAGGAGTTCGATGGAACGTACGGGTATACGAAGTATAACTTCAGGGAATATGAGAAAGAGATTGATCTAATTGCTGATGCGTTCCGTCTCATTAATACTCGCAAGCCGAACTTCTGTATG
This sequence comes from Muribaculaceae bacterium, assembly GCA_029068655.1. Taxonomy (GTDB): domain Bacteria; phylum Bacteroidota; class Bacteroidia; order Bacteroidales; family Muribaculaceae; genus Lepagella. Next base: position 625 of record JAIECF010000167.1, read on the forward strand.
TGCTGGAATATGCGATTCGATATTCAGTACTTGTACTACCGTATTCGCGAACTCGGGCATGATCCGGAGAAAGTTATCTGCCATCCGGACTTTAAGAACCCGAGGTGCTATTTCAAGGTCGATAGATCCACGTATCAGCTTGAGAAGCAATTCGACTACTTCTACTGCAGCAGCTATACGATGTATATCTGCCAGATGCGGATGTATGCAAGTATCCGTAAGAGTCAACACACGCTGAGATCTGTGGCATTGAATGCGATAGGGGATCGTGAGCTACGTGACCGTAAGGTCGAATATCCAGCCGAGGCTAACATCATTTCCTTCCCGTATATAGACTGGATACGGTTCTTCATCTACAATGTCAAGGATGTCCGGTTGCAGGTGGGAATCGAACACAAGTGCAAAGATACACTCACATACTATATGAGGTCTCATTCTAACCTGACCCCATACAATAAGATGTTCAAAGAAACGCACTTACTGCGGAACGTCCGCGAGATGTACTTTGAGCGGGAAGGCTGGGTGCAGTCTAACAATGTCAATATCTTGAACGCTCGTAAAAGTGAAGAGGAGATCCGAAAAGCAAACCGGTTCTACCAAGTGAGCGATTCTGAATCAGATTATGGCAATGCAGGAGGCACCAGCTTCAAGGGAGCAATTAACGCCGAACCTTCCATGAATGATCATATCGGAATGGTCGTACTGGGTCGGCGTACCAATAACGTATTCTCAAACGCGATGGACTACGATATGGGTGCATTCTATCCGTCCATTAAGATCGCGTCGAATATGGATCCTGGTACTCTGTTGTACAAAGCGTCCTTCGATAACCATGAATTCATATCCGGTGAACATCCTAACCGTTCGCTGAATCAACAGTATGAGGAGTATGATAAGAATAATAAACTCCGTAAGCTGGATATCACCGGGGAAGCCGTCAACACCTACTGCTCTGGAAACATTCTCACATTCGGCTATAACTACTTGGGAATTCGTAGCATAACTGCCATGAATGAGCAGGTGTGTAAAGAGCTTAGAGCGGCATAAAATAGCGCGTGAAGGAGGGGTGTGATGCCCCTCCTTCACATAACTTTTAATCGGTGAAAATTGGAATTATAATTTTCTACGGCTAGGGTTACTCTTATAATATAATCCTGGTTATATATTCTTTCAGTGTATGACAAATAGGAGGTGTTCATGTTGCAACAGCAAATCAGAAAGGAGATGGTGATGAGTGGCTAAGTTTGTAGATGATACCTATAGTCATCTGGTATCAGATATTGACAAGATGCGGCTCCGGCACCGACAGTATATTTCGTATTCCAATGAGTTGGGTGCAAAAAGCGTCACAGATGAGATCATCAACAACGCATTGGATGAGTGTAGGAACCCCAGATCTCCCGGCAAGCATATCCACATCACGTTCACGGAGAAAGATGGCGCCATCATGGTGGAGGATGATGGCCGCGGCATTCCGACCAATATCCTGGAGGAGCTCTTTACAAGCCTGAATATGGGTTCCAATATCTATACCTCTAAGAAGGCTGGATTGAAGGCCGAGACACTTGGTCAAAATGGTACTGGAACATTGGCCATCTGTGCTCTCGCAGCACAGGTGGAAATCATTTCCTATCGTGGTGGAACCGAGAATGCCTATCGCCACTTGGTCTTCGAAGAGGGCGTCAAGGTATCGGATGAGTCCGGGAAGTGTGAACCCAATAAGCATGGCATGTCTATTCGTTATATCCCATCTAAAGTCATGGGTAAGAATACGCGGATTGTTTGGAAGGACATTCATGAAGAACTGCTGAACATCCAGTATCTGAATCGGAATAAGATCAGTATCGACTCTACCCACATTGACAAAGACGGGAAAGAAACCAAAGAGAAGTATCCGTCGATGGCATTCGTGGAGATCCTGAATCGTAATGGTGCTGATAGTTTCATCAGTACTAAGTATGCCATCAGTATCAATGCAGACGGCGTCATCGAGGAGCTGGATGGCGAGAATGTCAAACGGTTCATCGAAATGGATATCGCATTTGCGTTCACGAATCAGCTGAATCCCTATATTGACTCCTTCTCCAATTCCAATAACACCGTTGACAACGGCGATCACCTGGATGGCGCAATGGAAGCAATCTGCCGATTCTTCCAGAATGGAACCCGTGCAATGATGGGCGATAAAGAACGGGAGAAGTTGGATATCAAATGGGACGACGTTCGTACCGGACTCACGATCGCAGTTGCTCTGCGAACCAATTATGAGCGATTGTATACTGGGC
>JAIECF010000168.1 GCA_029068655.1 Muribaculaceae bacterium
TCATTGATGATGGCTTTCTTCGCAGCCGGATGCTCGGAAGATGAGAACGGATTTAAGATTCTCGATGACAAAATCGTTTATTCCGATGGCTCTGTCATTAAATATTCACCACGGGATATCAAGGATTATCCTGAATTCCTTCATGTTGAGGCTATAGAGGCTGCAGAGGACGGCGGTATATATGGAAACTTTATATGGACAGGTATTCTCAATGGCAAAAGGCATTATGGTGCCCACAATATGCTTTGTTCGCAAATGTTCGGCTATATTTATACAGAGGAAGGGGAATATGTTCAGACCACAGGATGGGAGAAATGGACTGACGTTGAGGTGATATATATTGATCCAAAGTATATAGAATATTGCAGAAAGAATAAAACTCCGTTAAGGCTTACGATTCCGCGTGATTAGTCGCCCGAAAATAAATGTATTCATATGAAGTTGATTTGACTTATTGTATCAGTCAAATCAACTTCATTGTTTTAGGTCAGAGTTTCTGCGCCTTGGGGAGCTCCGCGACTTGGTTATGGCGAGCTCGCAATGAATCTTGAAAATTTGTGATGCCTGTAATGATGAATCTCAAATCAAGGGATCATCAGCATTAATAAGGAGAATCATCGGGTGATAAGTCAAATGAAACGGAAATTCGGTCAAACGCTTCTTCGACTCGTCGGAAACATTCCTACCTACTGAAACCAATCCCTTTTTAAGTCGGGGGGAGACCCCTGTGAGGCGGAGATGCATCATCAGCTCTCTCGATGAGGGAAAGGTCAGAGTCCTCTCCCACTCCTCAGCCTGAATGCCGGGAAGGGCTCTGTATTCTTCTGCCGTGCGGTAGATGATGGGAGCTGTGCGAAAGGAATCGAGTTCCTTGAGATTGCCCTTAACGAAAGTCGAGATAATTGCAAAACCTCCGGGATTGAGATGAGACTTCACCTTATGGAGGAATCCTATAGGATCGGCAAACCATTGGATAGTCGAGGCACTGAGAATCAAGTCGTAACTGTCGGCAGAATTTCTGAGCCATTCTTCAGCGTCGGCGACTACATATTCTTCTTTTCCAGCTATTCCGAACTCCGGCATCGGGAGCAGATCAACAAATGTGGCTTCCAAGGGAGACAACAATCTGCTCCAGACTTCTGTGAGAAGACCTTGTCCCACTCCTATCTCAAGGACCGAGTCTACCTTATTACCTTCACGCTGATTACAATCTATTATTACACCTATTTTCCGGCAAATTTCCTCCTGAACCAATGCATTTTCATTATAAGTCTTCCCGGCTCGGGAAAAGCCATCCCCTATCGCTTTCGTATCGGGCAGGCAATCCTTAACTATCGAAGCCACATCCATTGCATGGGGGGCACTGAGAGTCACGATCTCTGTTCCTGCATATTTTTTCCAGAAAGAATATAGGTTATCATATGGAAATATTCTGTCTTCTTTCGCCAGATAGACTCTGTCAAATCTGTAATCAGAATTTCCTTTTCTGGGATTATTAACGTTATCCTTAATGGATATAAGCTCATCGCGCAAACGTAGGATATCGGGATTTTCAGGGAGTTTTTTCTTAATAGATTCATATGTAACTTTGTCTCCGGCCATGCGGAGATGGAATTTCTTCAGCGACCTTTCGTCAAGGCCTTCCAATGTTCCCGAATAAATAGCCTCGGGAATGCCATATGAGTCAGAAACGGGGCACATACTCCCACATATCGCTATTCTTACAGCAGCCCTTATATCACACATCGAGGCCACAGCCACACCAAGAGAATAAGCGAAGATATATACTGTAGAATACTGATCAGGGATGGATGACATAGTCAGATCGCGATAATCGCTCACCACTGCCGTATCCCATCCATCGGCTACACAGTCATTATAATACCGGTGATCGGTAGACCAACCGGCAAATATAAGTATGAGGCGCGTCGCCGCGCCTCTCTTAATGAATTCTAACTTCACTATAAAAAATACGATTAGAAGAAGTATGCCAGGTTCACGCGGAAGCCATCAGCACGAGCTGAGAGGTTTTCAAGCTTTATTGTTCTCGTAGCATAGCTGAGACCCCATAAATATCCTACAGAGACCTGAAATTTCTGAAACAGCTCACATCCAAGTCCAAAATCAAGTGACACCGTACCTACCGGCTGCTCGAGAGCCTTGCAGTTGCCGGCGACGTTGAAGGAAAATACAGGACCTGCAAATACGAGAGGTGCGATCGTCTCCTCCACACCCTCAAGTCGGGTGTATTTGAAGCGGAGATGAAGAGGAATATTGATCGTGTGCAAATTTACAGTCTCATCACCATATCCTTCGGAATTCCACACTTCCCACTCTCCGAAATTGATGCGTGAGCTCCGCAATCCGTAGGTGAGCCCGGCGTCAACACCGAAACCGATACCGGGAATCATGACCTCAGTCATGATTCCGGCATCAAAGCTCGTAAGGGGATGAGTCTCAAGCAGAGGCTCCTTCCAATGGAATGTATTGAAATTTACGCTTGCAGTAGGCCCCCAACGGAGTTCTGCATTCGCTCCCAAGCCACATATTATGGCGATCAGGGCCAAAACAAGTTTCTTCATCAAATGTCTTTTTTAGAACAGATAAGCGGCAGTTAGCGACCAGTAGTTTTTCTTAAGCTTGTAGTCGGCAGTATTGATACCTGTGCCGGCACCAAATTTGTCGGAGAATTTCACCACGTTGTTCAAACCGAAGCAATAACCTGCCTCTATCTGAAGATGCTTCAGAAGTTCTACACCTATGCCAACATTCCAACCTACCTCGCAAGTCTTCGTCTTGATATCGTTGAGGGTATTCTTGTTGAGAGCGAAGAGGAAGTCGGGACCGGTATAAATGATCGGAGAAATAAACTTACCGACAACCGGGAGACCGATTTTCCACTTCAGGTTAAGAGGAATGTCAAGGAAGTTCTTGTTGTCGTACATGCTGTTGGCATCCACATTCTGGCGTGCATAAAGGAGTGAAGCATCAGCACCTATATTGATGATTGGAACAGTAAACTCAGCCATCACACCAGCCATCCAACCGGTCTTGTTGCCGGAATCCTTGAGGTAGTCAACTGCCTGCTGGGAGTTTTTGATCTTCAGATCCAGTTTATTGAAATTCAGGCCGGCTTTTACACCGAAACGGAAGTCTGCAGAAGCATATCCGAATGAGAAGATGGCTACTAAGGCCACCAGAAGAGCTTTGTGGAATGTCTTCATAATTGCTTTGGTTTGAGTTAAAAACATTTTCAGGTTTATAGAGGGCCTAATGCGGGAAAGATACTGAGATGGCCTCTTTCCAGCATTTTGCAGATGCAAAGTTAATAAAATTCTTGAACAAGTCAAAAAAAAATTGTATCTTTGCATCGTTTTTCAACTTTTGAACCCGCTACTCCTGAAAGGAGCACCCAACATCAATGAATATTTCTATATCAAAACAGCAATTGGCCGTCCTCCCTCCAGCACATTTTAAAGGATCGATCATCGTCATCGACACTCCCTCGGAAGTAGAGAGCGCCGTGACGCAGCTGCGCGAGGCTGATTTGATAGGATTCGACACCGAGACACGCCCTTCATTCAAGAAAGGACAGACATACAACGTAGCACTACTTCAACTGGCATCGAAAGACACCTGCTTCCTTTTCCGACTTAACAAGATAGGAATGCCGGAAGCTCTAAAAGCACTGCTCGAAGATGCCTCAAAGACAAAAATCGGACTATCGATCCATGATGATTTCAGAAACCTTAGAAAAACATATGACTTCGAACCGGGTGGATTTGTGGAACTCCAGAACTTCGTGACACGCTGGAATATTATTGACAAAAGCCTTTCCAAACTCTACGGAATCCTTTTCGGAGAGCGACTGTCAAAGTCGCAGAGGCTTTCAAACTGGGAGGCCGAACAGCTCGCCGAGTCGCAACAGCACTATGCAGCGCTTGATGCTCTTGCCTGCATACAGATTTACAGATATCTTAATGAGGGGAATTTCGATCCCGATTCTTCACCTTATCACGCAGAACCCGAGTCTTGAGCAAAATTATGAGAAAATACAAATATATCTGGTTGCCGATCCTACTTGCGGTCTACTTTCTATTCATGACCTTCTACTTCGGCATGGATCTTCTCCGGAAAGGGGAGGATATAAGATTCTGGCTGACAGTCAGCGCTGAAATAGCAGTGCTGACAGCACTTGCTTTTTTCCTTAAGAAAAGGGAAAAACTCCGAATGGAAAGGGAAAAGGATATGCCCACTACCTACAGGGACAGGTATAAGAAGCTTTGAAGATGATCTACGAAGACATACTTGACTCACTCCGGAAAGAATACCGGCTAAGAGTGATTCCGGCATCTCAGCATGGCTTTGACCTCATAAGCAATGACTATATGGGACTCGCAGCGCGAAGCCGTGAGTTTGAAGAAGAATTTAAAAAACGAAGAGCTGACATTCCGAATTCCGCTTCTGCCTCCCGACTGCTGCAGCGAGACCAGAGTATTCACAACAGGCTTGAAGAACACTTGAATGACCTATATGGGAAACATACGCTACTGATGAATTCCGGTTATCACGCGAATGTAGGTGCGCTATCTTCTCTTTCCATTCCCGGAACTCTGATAGTAAGCGACAAACTGATCCATGCCTCCATGATCGACGGCATAAGGCTCGGGAAAGGAGACTCCGCCCGGTTCGCACACAACGACATGGACATGCTCAGGAAAATTCTCGTTAATAAAGCGGCACAGTATAGATGCGTGATCATTGCGGTGGAATCTGTCTACAGCATGGACGGAGACCTGGCTCCGTTAAAGGAGCTTGTAGAAATCAAAAAGGAGTTTCCAAACACACTTCTCTACGTTGATGAGGCGCACGCTTTCGGCGTATTCGGAGAGCGTGGTCTCGGTCTCGCAGAAGAACTCGGACTACTGCCGGAAATAGACATACTTATAGTGACTCTCGGAAAGGCGGCAGCAGGATACGGAGCATTCATAGCCACCTCAGACAAGCTGCATTCTTATTTTGTCAACTGCGCCCGCAGCTTCATTTTCTCAACTGCCTTACCCCCCTCCATGATAGAGTGGAATGCACTGATGATAGAGAAGCTTCTCGAAATGAAAGATGAGCGAAAAAGACTTCATGAGCTTTCCGCATGGTTTCGAGGTGAAGTTAAGAATATTACCGGGAAAGAATGTCAAAGCCGCAGCCAGATCATTCCCATACATGCCGGAAGGGCGGAAAAAGCCATAGCTATGGCAGAAGCACTTAGAAACGAGGGAATAGACGCCCTTCCGATACGCCGGCCGACGGTTGCAGCAGGCACCGAAAGACTTCGACTGTCGCTTTCAGCCGCACATACGCGAGAGATGCTTACGAAAGTGATCGAATCAATAAAAAACTGTTTTTAACATTAAAAATTAAGTAAATTTTTGATTTTGTTAAATAATTTTATTAATTTTGCCTCTGATAATCACATTTTTTAATCTCCTGAGGTAAAAAATCAAGGTAAAATTGTAAAGCATGAGAAAAAATCTACTTTTATTCGGCGCTCTTGCAATCGCACTCCCGGCATTAGCCACCGCGCCAAATCAGCAGATGAAAAGACATGGCCATCCGACATCAAAGGCCACAGTGACTAATCCTCTGAAACATAGCCGCAAGGTGAAAGACATTCTCAAACCTGGCGGAATGGTTGCTACCAACGATCTGTTTAAGGCTACACGTGCGGAAGAGACCCTCAATATGCATTGGGGCTACTGCTACGATCCCGCGACTGCTGAAAATTTCGAAGACAATGAAGTGAACCAAGCCATATACGTGGCACCTGAATTCACAGAAATGCTTGATGGAGCGGTTTTGAAGAGTATATTGACCGCCAACCCTGCAGATGCGAGCGCTTACGATGAAGTGACCGATACATACGGCAATCCCGTCAAGACCTGCAAAGTATGGGTAAAAGAATCTCTCGACGGAGATCCTATAACCGAAGGTGAGGGAGAATTGGGTGAATATGCTTTCGATTGGTCATCGATTTCCCTCACAACCCCCTATACAATACAAAAAGATAAACCTTTCTATGTAGGAATCTCCTATACACTTCCGGCCGACAATCCATATGCATATGGATATGTCACAGACTTTGCCTATCCGGCCGAATACGACGACACTAATCTGATTTACTCCGCATTCATAGGATATGACGAGGAGTGGGAACCAATGTTTGGATCGGAGAGAAAATGGACCAATATAGGTTTGGACGATGGCAATGCATGCATCCGTCTTGATGTCTACGGCGACAATCTGCCTCAGAATATAGCTGTCGCCGAAGATTCAGAAGTTCCAGCCTACGTTGCACCCGGAAACAAGGTTGAAGTATTCGTAGCAGTAACCAATAAGGCAGCAAACTCCATAAAGGATGTGGAAATATCACTGCAGTATGATGGAGAAGAGCCCCAGAAAGTATCCGCAGAGATATTGAACATATATGATCTGCTCCCTGAAGCAATCGCTTACGGATACACGGGACTTGCTATCGCAGAGTTCGACTCACCCAAGACAGAAGGGAACTTCGGATATACCCTAAAGATCACTAAAATCAACGGGGAAGCCGAAAATAATTCTGACTCTGAGTCTACAGGTAATATTCTCTGTCTTGCTGAAGGATATCATAAGAACGTAGTCGTGGAGGAAGGCACCGGTCTCTGGTGCGGTTATTGCCCTGTAGGAATAGCCGGAATGGAATACGTCAAAGAAAACTTCACGGAAGATGGCGTCATTGGCGTAGCTATCCACGGAGGAGATGTGATGGATGTACTCTATTATGGAGTTTTCTCACCGATTGAACCATTCTTTAAAGGTTTCCCCTCATGCTTCTACAACCGCAATTTCGCCTATTCAGGCTATCCAAGTCCGGATGAAATCGATTTAGACCTTTCTGACCTTATCGAGATTCCTTCCTGCGCATCAATAGAGGCTAAGCTTGAGGCAACTGATGACAAATCTGTACTCAAATTGTCTACGAAAACGGAATTCCTTCTGTCCGGCGAAGAAGGAGAGTATGAAATAGGATATACCGTGCTTGAAGACGGTGTAGGTCCTTATCTCCAGACAAACTACCTCAGCGGTATGCCGGATGATAAAAGCTATGGATTCGGAAGTAAATCCAATCCATTCCTGACTAAGTTTAACGATGTGGCCCGTAACTGTTCGAAGCCTATGGGTATCGAGGGATCTCTACCGGCAGTAGAGAAAGGCAATTCTTACGACTATTCCTGTGATGTGGCGCTTGATGATGTGAAGAATGTCAAAAACTGCCGGGTAGTAGCGATGGTCATCAATAAGAAAAGCGGATTTATTGAAAATGCCACTGTTGTCGAATCGCCTACCTATGATTTCAATGGTGTGGATGAGATATCCGCCACCAAGTCAGCTTCATTTGCAAGAGGCGTAAAGGGAGCGATCCTCATTGACGGAGACAACAGCAACGTCAACATTTATTCCGCATCAGGAATGAAGGTAGCCAAAGCCAATGGTTTCCGCGTAAATCTTCCCGCTGGAATCTACGTAGTGACACGTGGCTCCGAGTCTACTAAAGTAATAGTGAAGTAAAACTACATTGTATAAAAATCAACGCTGCTCGGTCGATGGCCAAGCAGCGTTATTTTTTGCACACGCGTTTTACAATTTTTCAGAAAGTGCTGAAGCAATGCAATGACAACGATCCTGACCTATCAAGAACGGCGTATGAGTAGGTCTTTATCCATTCTCCGAGAACAGTAAGATCGGAGCTTGGGGAGAGCTGCAATTGCTTCAAGATATGTAGATGACCATATATGAAGTGAGATACGTCGGGATGTTCTGTTAGATAATCACGCGAAAAATTCTCGAGTTTATCAAGCAACGGATGCCACTCCTGTCCTGCTTCACGCCCCGTCTCACGGCTGTGACGGCTCCATGAATAGGCGAATGGGACTGTCCATCTGGGATGAATAGCGGAATAGAAAAACTGACAGATTTTCGATCGGAACGCAGAGCGCAAAAGTCTGAAACTCCATGGATGCTTACCGACTCCGTCGCCATGGGCCATATATATCGTCTTTCCATAGATTTCCTCTACAAGCGAGCCGTCGATCACACGTATGCCAAGTTCATTCGGGATATAGTCGAAGATCCATATGTCGTGGTTGCCGATAAGCCAGGTTATCTTCACTCCTGCATCGGAAAGCTCCGCAAGTTTACCGAAGAATCGTACGAAACCTCGAGGCACTACATAGCGGTATTCATACCAGTAATCGAGAATGTCCCCTAACAGATAAATAGACTCGGCATCTTCCTTTATCGAATCAAGAAACGCCACAACCCTCTTCTCCGACTCGCGTGAGTCAGGAAAATAAGGGGCACCGAGATGCAGGTCGCTCAGGAAATATGTCCTCACAGAAAACCGAGTTCGAGTTTAGCTTCCTCCGACATCATCGACTGATCCCACACCGGATCGAAAACGAGACGGAGGTCAACTTTCTCAGGGCCCTTGATACTTACGAGTTTCTGCCGCACATCCTCGAGGATGAAGTCAGCCGCAGGACAGCTGGGAGCCGTAAGAGTCATATCTACATGAAGTGTCTTGGCGTCGACTTCATAGTCGATCTTATAGATAAGACCGAGGTCATAGACATTGACCGGAATCTCGGGATCAAAGACCGTACGGAGCATCTCGATAGCCTTCTCCGTAATTCTGAGCTCTTCGGCTGTCTTTTCCTCTATGCTGTTTTTTTCTTCTGTATTTTCCATTTTACTGAAAGTCTTATATATTGAAAACAAGTCCCGGTTCCTGATAGTTGTGGATCTTCTTAAGTATTTTGATGAGTTTACGGGCAAGGAGGCGCACCTGTTCGTCACTGACTGCAAGATAGGGAGGCATCAGATAGGCATTATGAGCGAAGGGCCGGATCCAGACGCCTTCCTCAACGCACATCTTTTGAAACTCTCTGAGCCATGTGATGTATTCATGCAGTTCGATGACTCCGATTCCTCCAAGAACCCTCACCTCCTTGACAAAAGGCAGATCAGCGGCAGGAGCAAGCTCCTCTTTAAGGATAGCTTCGATTTCACTTATTCTCTTCTGCCAGGGACTCTGCAGAAGCAGACGGGTACTCGCCAATGCTACGGCGCATGCGAGCGGGTTGCCCATAAATGTAGGTCCATGCATGATGCAACCTGCCTCACTCGCGGATATCATATCAGCCACTTTCTCAGAAGTTGCGACAGCAGAAAACGTCATGTATCCTCCCGTCAGAGCCTTTCCGATAAGCATGATATCCGGTTCCACACCTGCATGTTCCCATGCGAAAAGTTTTCCTGTCCGTCCGAAACCGGTTGCAATCTCGTCAAATATCAAGAGGATTCCCAGTTCATCACATTTCTTTCGGAGTTCACGAAGATACTGCGGATGATAGAAACGCATGCCTCCAGCTCCCTGCACGATGGGTTCGAGGATGACAGCGGCTACGGTGTCGCCATGCTCTTCCAGTAGCTTTTGCATAGGTCCGAAATCTTCCGGATCCCATTCATCATGAAAACCACACTCAGGAGCTTCTGCGAAGAAACGGACCGGAAGTGCCGGGCCAAATGCACCGTGCATCCCTGTCACAGGGTCGCAGACCGACATAGCGTTCCAAGTATCGCCATGATAGCCACTCCTGATGGTAGCGAAATTTGTCCGCTTCGGATCATTCTGAGCCTGCACTGCCATCTTCATCGCCACTTCAGTAGCTACGGAACCCGAGTCGGCGAAGAAAATGCGATTCATCGAAGGAGGCAGTATATCAAGAAGAAGTTTGCCGAGATCAATGGCCGGCTGATGGGTCAAACCGCCAAACATCACATGACTCATTTTCCTTGATTGGTCTACAATCGCCTTGTTTAGAACCGGATGGTTATAGCCATGAATCACGCACCACCATGATGACATTCCGTCGATCAACTGCCTACCGTCATCAAGAGTGATGACTGCGCCTTCGGCATGATCCACCTTATAAGTCGGCAATGGATCATGGGTAGAAGTATATGGATGCCAGAGATGGTCTCTGTCGAATTCGTCGTTGAGCATATCATAGATTTTTACACTGCAAAATTACTAAAATTAATGCATAATTCATAATTCATAATGCATAATTTACATGCAAAAAGGGCCTAACCACCACGGTCCGGCCCAATTACTTAGTTTCGGGGTAATAACCAAAAATTAATTACTAACCTAACATTCTGATCAATTATAAAAGTATCATTATAATATGTAGTGAGTAATAGTGATAGATATGATGATGCTATATAAACTAATCATTTTTTCAGGACATTATCAAAAAATTGAAGGCTCTTGGCCTGAACATCCAAAGGCATAGCGTGTCCCATAGGCAATAATTCCGTTTTCAGACGATCGCCTACACCCTGGCTGTCCCACACCTTATGCATAGTCTCATACGCATCCCTGACAGAATGTGCTTTAAAAAGCACATCGGTCTCTCCATTGATAAGGTACATATAGTTGGGACATGCAAGTGACGCTATGTGGGGATAATCGAGGAAGTTTCTGACACCGATCAGATTATTAGCAAAGCCTCCTGTCTCCAAGCCATATTCCCATGAAAGCTGCACATCAGTAGTAGTCATCCAGCAGACTGCTACCGACGCCTTTATAAGGGGTGAGAGAGCAGCGAGCATCCATGATCGGTATGCACCCATTGAAAGCCCTACGCATCCTATTCTTGATGCATCCACATAAGGAAGAGAGGCGAGGAATTCAGTCACATACATGTCTTCGAAAGTCATCCAGGCACTCATGTTTCTTCCAAGCATCATGAAATTGCCCGCGACATTAGCAAAATAATTGCCGTCGGGACCTTCCTTACGTCCCCGCTCCCCCCAGAACAATGCATCTGTCGAGATTACGGCATAGCCGTTTCTTGCAAGATAATCTCCTACATACCGATCTTCATAAAGATCTCTCACCCATTTGTCAGCGTCATCAAGAATATCCTGACCGACACCGAAAGGGCGTATCATCTTTTCTTTCCCTATTGTATAGTGTCCTCCATGATCATGAAGGGCTACCACTCCCGGGAATGGGCCATCTCCATCCGGAACCAGCAGATAAGCCGCAGCCCTTGAATAATTAGTATAATTAAACTCAATTTTATAAGCCTTATAACCATCGCGCTGCTCAATACCCAAGATCTCCATATTGTAGGACAACGATCTGGGAGGAGGCGCAAGCATGAGCTCAATTACCTTGTCGCGTGCTGTCGATCTCCATATGTCAAAGTCTCTGATATCACTGTTGCCCCATGCAAGCGGATAGGTCAGTTCTTTTTTTATACTATCAAGAAACAAAGGCATATCCTTTTCTATTTCATAGCCGGAAGGTGATCTGAAACTCATCAACGTCATCAATACCATTGGCATCAATGACATCAGTCTATATACTTTCATTATCAAAAGTATTTATATTTACAAAAATTAAATGTCGACTATCCGAGCGGTCTTTAGAACCGGGAACCTATTAATAATTCATTCCGGTATCCAACTGTAAGATCTCGCGAATAAAACAGACGGATCGGTCAAATTGGCTGCCTCGGTGTCATCAAGAATCTTCCTCCATTCCACCCTTTCTCCTTCTGAGGCACCGGGACCAGAACACTTGAATTCTCCGTAACGTGCGGTCTGTTCGTTATCCGTATTATCCCAGTTGTGCCATCCTTTCGGATGAATGGCTTGTGGAAGTTCACATTCAATGAAAAAAGTAGAAGCATACGGACGCCATGTTCGTCCGAGATATACGGACTTCACCTCCGGTGCTGCAGTCACTTTACATTTATGGAATACATATCCTATAGGGTTGTCCTTATCTGTTGATGCAGCTGTAAGAAAAGAGTCACTTTTGGCATGAATATGGCAATTGCGGAAAAGAGCGGTAGCAGCTCCAAATATAAAATCAACTGTCCCTTCTATGTAGCAGTCTTCAAATAGAGCCCGGGATTTTTGCCCGGAGGCGTACAGAGTATCCTGATTACCTAATATCTTACAGTTTTTCACATGGATTCTATCTCCCACAGTATGCAACGCTACTGCCTGACCGACCTGTCCGGCACTATTTTCAACAGTTAGATTCCTGAGTGTGATATTATTTCCGTCTATGCGAAAGGTATAGCTTCCGGAAGTTCCAATATTATTTAATGAAGCATAATCTCCATAAGTGATTACCACATCTTCCCTGCTCTCGCCCTCTATAATGACGTTGCAAAGAGTATAATTCATCAGCACCTTCTCATTATAGATACCTGACTTTATGCAAATCTTCACTAATTCTTCAGAATCTCCTTTAAGAGTCTTCAAAGCATCCGTGATAGAGCTGAAGTCGCCTGATCCGTCTTTTGCTACCACTAAAATACGGGCATTAGATTCATCCTGAACTAAAGACGCATTTCCCGCAGTCATTGTAAGCAGAAGCAACACAAGAGAAAATATCCTAAGATTCATTAAAAATTATTATTGTAATGCAAAATAAATAAAGGTGGATCCCGAGACAATCACTGTTCAGGACCCACCTGTTAATGATTAACTATACTTTATTTTACCAATTCCTTACTGCTGACGGAATCCATAGCCGTTGGTTAGACCGGAATTGAGCAGATCCTGATAGCGGAAAGGTCTTACTGTAACCGGTGATTTCCGAGACTGGAAGTCTGCATCGCTACATCCTCCGAGCACTTTATAGGCGTGTGAATCCTTATCAAGAAGCAGATCGCATCCCCAGTTAGTCTGCTCATATCCTTCGGCTTCAAGAGCCAGGGCTTCCGGCGATCCCGGTGCTATATATTCGAAGAGTCCCTTGATAGCGATGTTGGTTTCATTATGTCCGAAAGTAGCATAACCAAATCCGGATAAGACACCGTCCCAGTCGTCATGAACACCACGCCATGCAGGATAAAGCAGAGGATCATCCTCCATGCCGTCTGGAGTAGAGGCTGTCAGCCTGTATCCATTGAGCGATTTCGCATCAACACTTTTTACCCAGACATATGCGGGAAGACAGTTTCCGTTGTCAAACTCAGCGTATCCTTTGGCCTCGAGTTCGTCAAGCACCCTTCCCATGTCACGGCGATTGTTGACAGCCGCCTCGGGAAGCATTCCGGTCCGAATAAGGTCGAAACGTCTTACTCCTTCACCGACAAACTCAAGGGCACGCTCTTTTATCACAGCCTTATACATCGGACTCCAAGAGGTAGATGAAAATTCGTTGCCACATTCCGCAATCCAGGATTCAAGCTTTGCATCCACGCCATCGGGGAAATTCCTATTGTGAACAGTAGCGAGATATGTCTTTGCCTGACCATCTTGTCCAAGAGCCGCGTAGACCTCAGCCAACATAAGGTATACATCAGACATACGCATATAGCTGACATTGATGGCCGAATTGCCGTAAGTGGCTGTATCGGGATTCTTCATTCGGTTCCAGTCCCACTTATTGCTGGTGATACCAACTTTACCCCAGTTGCCTTGATTGAGAGAAAGCAGGAATTCTCGGCCGTTACCATCTGTTCCGGTCACGCAGCAATATGAGTCACGACGGGCGTCTTTCGGATCAAACCAGCCATAATATACATGGGGCTGAATTCTGTTCTGCCCGCATGAGATACACGGGGCCCCATAGTTACCACCTGTAGATGCTCTTCCGATATATCCTGGCCTATCGGCGCCTCCATTGAGCATAAAGGGTATCTCATATACGCTCTCGTCAGCGAGATCCATGGAATTATCCTTGTGCATCTGCTGGAATACGTATTGAGCAGGACTATTGAACTCGCGTCCCTGTGCATCCACGCCTCTGGGATCGGTAAGGTGGAGCTTAATCGAACCTGGATTAGCAACACAGGCCTCCAGATACGGGAGTGCGGAATTAAGCACATCCTTCCAGTCTGCCCTTCGCCCATAGACAGCCTTATTGGCGGGATCTTCAACGCTCCAGTCATCAAACGACAGCAATGTTCCCTTGCCATCGACATAGAAAGTATTGTCGAGATCAGTGCGACGAGTGCAATATCCTGCATTGAAGAGAGCGATGCGACCGATAAGACCCTGCACATAGTTACGATTCATAACATCAGCACGCGTACCGTTCTCGCCGGCTCGAAACATATGAGACTCCACGGCCATCAGTTTTTCCATACACCAGTCGTATGTAGCAAAACGCGAGCTTAGTCCATTTGCGCTTTCTCCGGCGTGTGTGACCATAGGAACATCTCCGTAGTACCTGCAAAGCTCAAAATAGCATGTTGATCTTAGAGCCACAGCCTGTCCATAAATATCAGAGAGAGCATTCGGCTCACCAGTCATAATTGACTCAAAGTTATCAAGATCCTCGAAACTATCGATAAGTGCGTTGCAGACGCCGATAGTCTTGTAAAGATCTCCAAAGACTTCCCAGGCCTCCAGACCGTTGATATTTACGGCGGCCGTGCCTGTGGGATAGAAATTCTTTTCGAGCTGACCCATGCTGCCTTCACTATATGCATCCTGCAGGCCTTCCATATCAGATCCCCAGATTGGAGCCCAGAAAATACCTACTGAATGGATGTTACGGTTAGCCCGTAGAAGTTCATAGCCATAGTTGAGAGCACCGCGGGCTGACTCCTCGCTTGAGAATACGAATTCGCGATCAGAAACGCTGGGAGAATTCGTGTCGAGGACATCCGAACATCCTGCCGTTGCTAAAGCAAGGGCTGATATGATTGCTATATTGAAAATTTTATTCATAATTGTATTTTAACTTTAGGAATTAGAATGTTATGGAAGCACCGATAGTCCATGTGCGTGCGCGAGGATATGTGCCGTAATCCATATTGAACATAGGGAAATTCCGGATGGCACTACCGAACCCTACAGTACCGGCTGTATTTGTATTGACCTCTGGATCAAGACCCTTGTATTTGGTGATGGTAAATAGATTACCGGCTGTCACGTAGAAACGCAGATTTGTTATATAAGCCTTTTTAGTAAGGTTGGAAGGCAATGTATATCCAAGCGTTAGGGTCTGAAGCCGCAGGTAGGAGCCGTCTTCAAGGAATTCCGATGACACTATTCCGCTCTGATGATAAGGATTGGCTGAAACCGCATTGGCATTAAGAGCGTTCAGGGCTGCCGGTTCGGTTACCGCATAGAGATTACCGGATGCGTCCACATCATAGAACCTGTATGTGTTTGCACGCCACGCACTATACTGACGTGTGATTCCCACATACTCATTGCCCGATGCATCCATCATGGCATTGGCATTATATACCTTGCCTCCGGCTGTCCAGTTGAAATTGGCTGACAGATCCCATCCTTTATAATTGAAATCCAGGTGAAAACTTCCTGTATGTCGTGGACGTACCTCTCCGAGACATACGGCATCCTCCGCATTTACCTTTCCATCCTCGTTTTCATCAATAAACTTAGGAGCACCGGGGAAAGCGACCTGTCCGTCGGCGAGAGTAAATGGATGGCGGTAAGTGGCTGTAATATCCCTTGTAATATCGGGAACACCGGATTTGAGCGTGTATACACCATTCGAATAATCGAAATCATCGGGTGTATAGTAGCCGTCGGCCTTGTATCCGCGTACCAGACCAATGGGCTGTCCTACAGCCAGCATCCAGTCCATTGACGGAGTCTGCGCCGATGATCCCCAATAGGAGGAATATATGTACTGGTCTGCATTCTCCATCTTATCAAGGTTGTTACGGTTGTAGTTGTAGATCGCTCCGGCACTGAATCTGAAGTCTTTATTACTGTAAATAGTTGCATTGACTGAGATCTCGAAGCCGCGGTTTGAAATCTGACCGAAGTTCTGGTACTGGTGGGTGTATCCGGACGTGTTGTCGACCGGCACTATCATCAGCAGGTCGTTGGTGGTGTTCCAATAGGCTTCTATCGCACCATTGATACGTCCGTTGAGCAAGCCAAAGTCAAGACCAATGTTACGTGATACAGTTGTTTCCCATTTCAGGTCCGGATTTGACTTCAGACCATCGGGACGGTAGAATGGTAGAAACTCACCATTGATCGGAAGTTTACTATTTGTTGAGCTTGACCAGGTTTCGCGCCATAGGTTTGAATTGATATTGTCAGCTCCGGATTCGCCCCAAGACAGACGAAGTTTAAGATTTGAAAGCCATGAGCGGGAATCTTCCATAAAGTTCTCCTCGGAAATACGCCATCCTGCAGCTACTGCGGGGAAATATCCCCAACGATTGTTGGGAGCAAACTTTGATGAGCCGTCAGCACGGAAAGTTGCGGTAAGGAGATATCTTCCAAGAAGGTTGTAGTTAATACGTCCAAACCACGAGATAGTACGGTTGGGAACTCCGAAAGTGTTATAGAATGAAGAGTTGTATGTGGCAGTGTGCATCATGGCAATGGCCCGCTCATAGTCGAACGTATCCGGATATCCTCTTCCCTCCATGTAGGAAGATTCACTCTCATTGCGCAGAAGCTCATAGCCGGCAAGAATATTGAAAGAATGGATATCCTTGATATCAAACAGATAATTGAGTGTGGTCACCCACCTTAGTCCCTTCGATGTGCCGCGCGAAATATTGGCACGTTTATCACCGTTGGTATATCCATCTTCATAATAAGTGGATTTCGAAGAGCCGCGGGTAAAGGCTATTTCTGAGTGAGCCGACAAACCATTGATGATGTCCCAGGTCAAGGCAGCGTTTCCGCGGAAGTCACGATACTGGGTCTTACTTGTAATATCATTGATGAGATCTACCGGATTATGAGAGTCGTCGATATTCTGGACACCGAAGCTAAATCCGGAGCTAACATCGGTATAAGGTATTCCTCCAAGAGGATTGTCGATAGGCTTGTAGTGATATGCACCTGCAGTATAGCGGGCGCCTGCTCCGTTAAGAGTGGATTCACTGTATCGGGCTTCGGCGTTGAATGTAATAGTATTTGAAATCTTCTGCTGCACCTTGAGCGAAGTGACAAATCGATTATAATCTGAGTTTATTCTCACTCCCTCATCGTCAATGAATCCGAGATTGAAAGCCATACGGCTTTTTTCCGTTCCTCCTGTGACAGCCACGTTATGATTGTGGGTGAAACCGGTGCGAAGAATGTCGTCATCATACTGATGAGTATCCATGTCGGCATAGTCGGCATAGTGGTTGCCATAGCTGGAACCAAGACCGAAGTATTTCTCCACTGCCTCTTGATGACCGGTGCCTCTTGAAGCTGCATAACTCCAGTTATCGAGGATATACTCTTGTGCGGAGAGGGTCTTCTGCTTTTTTGCGACATTCTTAAATTGGACATAGCCCTCATAAGTCACGGAAGCTTTGCCTGCCTGACCGCTCTTGGTAGTGACGAGGATAACGCCATTGGCTCCACGTGCACCGTAGATAGCCGTGGAAGCAGCATCTTTGAGCACATCAATCGATTCTATTTCTGAAGCTGCAAGATTATCGAGATTGCTGACGGGAAAGCCATCCACTATATAAAGAGGCTCATTACTCTGAGTGATCGAGCCTCCTCCGCGGACTCTGACAGAAACGGAAGCACCCGGACGACCGTCTTGGGTCACTACATTCACACCGGGAAGACGGCCTTGCATGGCCTGAGCTACGTTTGACACCGGATTTGAAACTATGTCTTCTCCCTTGACTGATGCTACGGCTCCAGTCAGGTCTTTTCGGCGCATTGTGCCGTAGCCTACTACCACCACCTCGTCGAGGTTCTGCAGATCTTCCGATAGTACGACATCGATTTTGGTACGACCACCTACTGCCTCGTCACGGCTTATAAAGCCTGTGTAACTGAAAGAAAGTACAGCTGACGGAGATACATTGATCATGTAATTGCCATCTAAATCCGTAATGACAGTATTTGATGGTTTCCCTTTCTCGGATACCGTGACTCCTATCAGCGGTTCGTGCTGAGGATCAGTCACCAATCCGTTCACTGTCACTGTCTGGGCCAACGCCGCCTGAGCGACAAACATCATCAAAGCCAAACTTAGATGCCTGATGATATAAGCTAAATTGGTTCTCATTGTTGGTTAGTTTATAGAAATTAGTATTTATTGTTTTATATTAAATGAAGTATGCAGGAATGACATCATGCCCCGATTGCCCCATAGGCATTTATGGCTTTCACAGTCACCTCTCCACGTGGCGCGTGCATAAGACGACAGGAGTTATCGGTAGAAAACCCCGCGACCTCGTCGCCATCGAGCACTATATACCCTCTGGCATCCTGCACAGGGGTCCAGTTCACCCCATTGTCTGATACATTGATACTCTCGGGAGCCGGAAGACGGTTCATAATTGCACGTGGATCCCAGCCATCTTCCCCGGGTATCATATTGGCATAAACCAATTGATCTGCCTCATCCTGAGTGATTGAGGTCCGTGAGCTTCCCGACTTCTTCTTTCCTTCATGAGTATAGCTGTATTCTGTCTTACGGGCAGATAGATCCACACTGTTGCCGCCTGCGTCACGGCTGCCATATTCGGCAAAAAGTCCCGGAGCCGTACCCATGTCGGTCCAACCTTCAGCGGCTACCGGAATACGCATCTCTGTATTTACAAACTGTGCCTTGGGACTGTTGTGCCAAGGACGACCCAAAAGTTGCTTGCCGTCGGAGGCTTGTTCATTGCCGTCTACTATGCAGTCACGTATCACATAGCCGAAACGCGACTCAGTATGGCATGGAGCCACGATAACCGAACCACTTCTGACATTATAAAACGTCGAGTTCTCTACAAGCACATCTCCACCCCCATATAGGTAGTCTACTGCACCCTCTATCCAGCAGTTATTGACATAATGGCGTTCATGATCCTTGGTAGTCGTCATCCAGGTATCCTGGAATGAACGGAAAATACAGTTGTTGAAAGCTGCGCAGTCTGCATGGCTCTTCATCGCGAGTGCTTGTGGACCATTCTGAGCCATAACCCCATAATCATTAATATATGAAATGTTTTCGGTATAGAAATGCGGAGCTTTCACTACTACCACTGCTCCTTCAAGTTCGAAATTGACGGATTCAGGATTATGTACAGAATATTTCCAATAATCCTCTTCTAAATTCTCCGGTCTTCCCCCTACATTCAGCTTAAGATGGATTATCGTCTGCTCCTTATCCTGACCTATCAGGTGCAGGAATGGCTTTGATTCCGGAATTACGACTTGTTCCTCATATGCGCCGTTCTTCACGAAAATAAGATATGGTGATGTCAAGCTGTCAGGCGCAGCGTCTATGGCTTCCTGCACAGAACGATAGTCTCCGCTTCCGTCTTGTGCCACGACAGCGTCAAAAGGATTAGTGGGTTCTTTCGTACCACATCCGACGGCCATGAAAGCAAGGGCTGTAAGTAAGATAAGATCAGTCTTTGAGTTCATATTGTATGTAGAGGTTAGAAAAATATGCTCCAAAATTATAGACTTTTTCAGATATCAGATTGCAGATTCTTGCTGTTTTATTGTACTTTTTTGTATTTACTGTTGCCATACAAATAATTACAATAACCTGTAAAAAAGTATAACCGACAGTGAACTATACACATATGAAACTATGTGTCTGTTCCCTGCCGGCTTGGCATTAATCCATAACAATGAGGTTATGTTGAGGAAAGGTCGGTTATTTTTTGTCGTATGAATTCTCCCGGAGTGCATCCATGCGCAGCCTTGAATACGCGGTTGAAATATTGAGGAGAAGAGAATCCGCAACGGTATGTTATTTCCGCCACAGTTAGTTTCCCCTCTGATAGTAAAGCACGCGCGAGTCTCATTCTTACTGAGGTGAGAAGCTCTACAGGAGTAGAATTCAACAATGACTTTACTTTCCTATTGAAGATCGAACGTCCGAAGTTCATGGTAGATGCTATTTCATCTATAGTGAGATCAGAGCGGTGAGCGTTTTCTTCGATATATTTCATTAATTCGCGCACAAATTCTGAGTCAAGCCCTGTTAAAGGCACCGGTGTGTCAGCCATTGTCGTATCATCTCTATTTTCCGTATCCGCCGGATGATGAAGGAAAAAGTCTCTCAAGCGTGAACGCCTGTTGATGATCGAAGCAAGGCGCGCACGCAAGTAGGATGAGCTGAAAGGTTTGGTCAGATAGTCGTCGGCACCGCACTCAAGTCCTTCAATCTGATCTAATACCGCTGCCTTGGCTGAAAGGAGCACGAATGGAATATGCGACCACTCTGGGTTATTACGTACCTGCTTCAGAAGTGAGAGGCCATCGATTTCAGGCATCATTATGTCGCTGATGATAATATCGGGATGCTTACCTGCGGAGAGTAGATGAATTGCCACCGCTCCGTCTTCAGCCTCCAGCACATTGTATCGGTCATGCAGTATTTTTTCGATCATACGGCGTAACTCTCCGTTGTCTTCTACAATCATTACTGTCAGCCTTTCATTGTCTGTTGTCATTCCCTTCGCCAACAGGATATCCGAATCAGACTCTGAGAGAGGTGTGTCCGCGATATCTTGCTCAGCAGCAGTGTCGTCGTTGTCCCTCAGGATGAGTTCAACATCGGTATCGGAAGAATAGGCTTCATAGTCGCAGGGAAGTGTGACCGTGAAGGAGCTTCCTTCTCCCTTTTCGCTTGATACACTGACCGATCCATGTAGTATATCTGTCAATTCCTTGACCAGTGACAGCCCGATTCCACTTGATAAGGAGCGTCGCTTCCGTCCGAATGTCTCGAAACGCCTGAACAACGCATTTTTCTGCCAATCCTCTATGCCCGGCCCTTCGTCGCTTACTGAAATACGTATTTGGTTGTCTGTGCATGCTGCTTCCAAAGTAATGCTTTTGCCATCAGGTGTATATTTAAACGCATTACTCAGAAGATTGAATACAATTTTCTCCAATTTGTCTACGTCCGTATAGATCATTCTCTCTTTTATGTCGCATGTGAAACGGAAGTCTATGCCCTTTAGGTTCGCCATATCGGAAAAATCATGATGCATTTTCTCAAGCAGCTCCACTATATCTACACGTTCGAGATATATCTTCATCTTGTTGTTCTGAATCTTACGTATGTCCAGGACCTGATTGATCAATCGGAGCATCCGGTCGGTATTGTTCTTAGCCACAGACATGTACTCGCGCGATTGAGGAGAGAGAGATTTATCTGCGAGAACTTCATCTATAGGATTTATGATGAGGGTCAGCGGAGTACGGAGCTCATGCGAGACGTCTGTGAAGAACTTTAGTTTAAGAGAAGTGAGCTCCCGCTCCATATTGATGCTCCGCTGAAGACGTAGTATGTAAATGATAATATACCATACTGCAAGCACTATCGCTATGAATACGAGCACATAAAGAAGTTTAGCCCATATCGTTTCAATGAATGTGGGCCTAATGCGTAGTGGAAGGCTGTAGATTTGGTCGTTCCAGACACCTTCACTGTTGGTGGCTTTAACTTCCAATACATACTCTCCGGCGGGAAGGGCATAGAATGATGCCGTTCGGTTGTGGCCGTTATTAATCCAATGGTCATTGAATCCTCTCAAACGATAGGCATAGGAAATATTGTCAGGGTCACAGTAATCCAGCGCGACGAAAGATACTGATATATTTCTGTATTCAGGAGCAAGATCGAGAACTTCGTCTTTTTTGATCCTTATCAGTTTTTCTGTTCCCTCTTCGGTCTGTAGCCTGACATCACAAAACATTAAGTTTGGAACATATTCGCTCTTGGCAAGCCGACTGAGATCCAATTGCAGCATACCGTTGCTTATGCCGAAAGAAGCTATGCCTCTTTCGTCGATCACAAAAGGGGCTTCCTCAAGGAGGAGAGAATGATGGAAATCATGGCTGTCGAAGACATCAAGAGAGTCAGTGTCGTAATCGTATCGGCATATAGCTTTCTCTGAAGTGATCCATATTTTTCCCCTATTGTCTTCACGCATTGAGTATACCATATCGCTTGGGAGTCCTGAGCGCTGGTTGATATAGCTGAATGAAAGATTATCAGAAAGAAGGTTTTGTCCTGTAAGCCTGCATATACCTCCTGACATTACGGCAAGCCATATATTGTGTCGGCTATCTTCCATTACATATAGAACGTCGCTGTTGCTTAGAGTGGAGTCACGGGAGATGTCACACCAGTTTCTGTGGAATTTTATTTTAGCAGGATCTTTAAAATCACTTGCAAAAGTTACGAAGCCGCCTGATGTACCAAGCATCATCTCCCCCTTAGAACTACAGGTGATGTGGCGTACATTGCGACAGTTTCTGTTAGGATATGTGGGTAGACCGCCATTAGCGGCATTTTTAAAAGATATCGTGCCATCGGAAGCCTGTTCCACCAAATTAAGACCTCCTCCGTAAGTTCCGATCCAGATTCGGTGGTGTAGATCCTCATAAATTGAATAGACAGCATCATTACTCAACGATGTAGACTTATCGTCGTTATGCCTGAAATTATGAATGTGGTATCCCTGTCCATCGTTTTTAGGAGAAGCGAGGAAGAGTCCGTCATTGCGCGATCCCAGCCAGATACGTCCATGGCTGTCTTCAAGAAAAGCATATATAGACGCTCCGAATCTTAGCGTTTCGTCATGAATGATGCGTCCGGTCGGTGACAGGTTTCCCACATATCGGTAAACACTGTCATAGATAGATACGGTAAGATCCTTGAATCCTGTCCAAAGGCGTCCGTCGCTGTCAAGCATCAGTCCGCGGCACTGAGATTTCCTATGAAAAAAACTTCTGGTATGACCTGCAGGAAAAGTAAACTTATGAATGCCTCGTTTTGTTCCTCCCCAAAGGTTATCACGGTCATCGACCATATAAAACGTTAGGTCAGGAACGAGACTTACGTTCCGGTCATTGTAAGTATAGACCCTTTCCAACTTTCCTGATGCCTTGTTGTAGTGACATAAGTGTCCGTTTAAAGGGAAAACCCATATCTCTCCTCTACTATCTTGATGAAGGAACTGCATATTAAGGCTTCCTGTAGAATCCCGGTATGGTTTTTCAAGTATAATCCCACATTTGGATTTCATATCCAAACGCACTACGTCTCCCACATCAGTGAGAGCCCACAGTATACCATCAGCCACAGGTTTAGTCTGCTCATAGAAAGCGGCTATCGAGCTCGGAAGCACTATATCGATATAGACGATTGATTCTTTTTTGATGTCGAGGATACCAACACCTCGTGGTGTGACGAGGGCTACACGTCCGTCAGAGAGAAGATACGGAGGAGAGGAGTCTGAGATCCGTGTATCGATTTCTATATCTCTTATAGTTCCGTCGTTGATGTCTGCGACAGCAAGAGACCCGTCGACTCCCGTTAAGAGAATCCCATCTTCTATCGGAACAGAGTTCCTGAATTCTCGAAATCCACATATTTCAGCTCTGTTATAAACCCAATATCCTTTATTGGAGAATATCCATTCTTCACCATTGCCATCGAGGCATATATTGTGTATGGTCTCACCTCGTTCAGGACGGGTAGCCTGAAAGAACCTGATACTTCCCCGCTCACTATACCTGTTTCCATCGATACGCCATAGTGCTCCATCAAGGGCTGCAAGCCAAAGGACACCGTTTTTCAGGCAGAACTTTCTCACGAATTCCTCACATGGCTTGACGTCGGGATGGATGGCGAAGATATCGATAAAACGTTCATCCCTGGTGTCGAAAATAAACATACGCGAATCATATGTTTCGCACCACAATACGTTGTTTGGACCGACAGATACTCCTGGCATACGGTTGAATGCCAAACGTGTGGAATCAGTAGGATAAGATTTGAAGTTACGGAAACTGTAGCCGTCAAATTTCTCGAGGCCGTTCCATGTTGCCATCCAGATAAAATTATCACTATCCTGCACCATTTGCTGAACAACATTCTGCGACATCCCATCTTCGATGAAGAAACTCTTTACATTCACGAAATTGAGTTCAGATTCTGCTTTGGTTTCATTGTGGATGTATAATATCAGCAAAAGAGGCAGTGATGTCTTTAATATCTGTAATGTCTTTAATAATACGTTCATGATGAATAGGTAGGTCAGATATCCTGAGTTGATTCTGTATTATGGCAAAATTAATGAAAAAAGTCGATAAAAACAAATTATTATACAAGATTGTCGAGTTGTCGAGACAATCCATCAACGACTGCAATCATCTCTCGACTTTAGTTAAAGTCATAAAAAGCAAAAAGGGCCTAACCACCACGGTCCGGCCCAATTTATGAGTTTCTACAGGTAAAAAATCTTAAGGTAAAAAGATTGT
>JAIECF010000169.1 GCA_029068655.1 Muribaculaceae bacterium
CCGAAAAGAGAGGAGAACCATGACGGGAAATCCAGACCTCCGACATTGATCATCCACACGAATTCTTCGAGAAGATAGCTGAAACAATACAATACAAGAGGATTGAGGCCGAATACACAAGTTGGCATAACAAGCCACGATGCCTTGATCTTTCGGATGTCAAGCATCCATAGGAGGATTGCAAGTGTGGTAGCTGCTCCGCCGCATGTGGCAAATACAAAACTTGGAGTCCATAGATTCTTGTTGATAGGAATCATGGGATTAAGGAAGAATCCGAGTATGATCAGTGCCCCACCAGCAAGCGCGAGCTTGGCGACAACTTTCCACAGATCATTTTTTCCCTTCATGATCAGGTTGCCGCAGAGCATGCCGATAAGTACGTGTGCTATTCCCGGCAGGTTTGAGAGGAGTCCTTCGGGATCAAAACATATTCTGATGTCATTCCCTATATGTTTATGATACATGTGTTCGCAGCCTACCACAGCCCGGTCTATTTTGGCTATGATATTGTCTTCAGACAGACAGAAACCGTTGAATAACACAAGAATCGCCGCATATGCTACGAGAATCACCGTTATTGTGGCGATCAGCTTCTTAGAGGGTCCCATATATATGTAGATGACAGAGGCCAAGGCATAGCAGATACCGAGCCGTACAAGCACCCCTGTCAGTCTAAGCGTTTCGAATTCGAGGAGTTTCTCGACTCCGTGAAAACCTCTCGCGATCCATGTGAGCAGAATTCCGACTATGATGATCTTAATTCCTCTGTAGATGGATTTCGATGCGGACTTTGACTTTGATAGTCCTGCCTTGTTAAGCGAGAATGCGGCGCATACTCCCATGATGAACATGAAGGATGGGAATACAAGATCTGCAAAAGAAAGTCCATCCCACAACACATGGTTGAGGAATGGAAACATTCTGCCGCTTCCGACCTGGTTGTTTACCACGATCATAAGGGCTATGGTTAGACCTCGCATTACATCGAGGCTAAGGAGTCGTTTATTCTGATTTGTCATGTCAGGCTTTTAGCGGAGTGTCATTGGAGATTTACCATTCTGGTACTCATGTGATATGGGAGGATGCCGGTCTTCGAGATGATCTTCTGCCCGATAAAGCCTTTGCTGAATTGGTAGAAACTGTTAAGTACGCTGCTTCCGGTGGCTGTGCTGATCATGTAGACCTTGCGGAAGAGCGGATATTCTCCGCTGTTGATATAGGCCTGGTAAGGCATATATGCTACTGTCGAATAATCGTTTTCCTCAACCGGGTTAGCAACCTTGAGAATCTTTACCTCGGTAGTGAGATTGGTGGCGACTGTGTCGTTCTCTACAGCATAATCAGCCATTCGCTTTTCAACAGGGACATTCTTCGCCTCGCTTAGGTCGGAACCCAGCCAGCTTACGCTGATTATACCTATGGCGTTTTTATCTTTTTTCACTATGTCAAACACCTCTGCATTGTCTTTCTGCGCAAATGCGTTTGGGTTGTCAGATACTTTTCCCCCTTCTCCAAGAAATTTCTCACGCATATAGCTGACCGTAGAACTGCCTTGATTGTCGAATACAAGACGGATATTTGCATCGTCGGGCACTGCAAGTTGATTCCATCTGGAAATCTTGCCGCTTATTATCTCTTTAATATCAGAGAGAGTAAGCGTATTGACCGGATTGTCCTTGTTGACGATCAAAGCTACAGCATCTACTGCAATACAACTTTGGCGCACGACTCTGCGGTATTTATCTTTGATATATTTGATCTGGTCTTGCGACAGCTCGTGTGTGGTGACTACGAGCTGTGTCTTATTTTCCAGAAGTGAGTCCATTGCAGTCTGCTCATCGACATAAAATGGGATGATAGCGCTGTTGGGATACTGATATTCGAATACTTCTATTTCTTCCTGAAGAATGTGCCTGAATCCGTCGTCGCAATACATTGTGGCGCTCCCATCGGCATATTCTCCTCTCTTTATAGGGGAGCATGCAATAGCAAATGCCGCCAGGACGAATCCGAGCGACAATGCCTTAAATGATATATGCGGGTTGATAAGTCTCTTCATGGTATGTGGTTTGTATTTGCGTTTAAACTGGTGGGGAGTACTATTCGTCTTTATTGACAATATACATCCTTATTCCTCTCCAGATGCCATATGCTATCAGAAGTCCGCCAACAGCATAGCTGATGCCTTTGTTGTCGATATTGAAGAAGCCTGTAAAGAACAGTACGCCTACTGCAATATAGACTATCATCATGAAGATATTGAAGCCAATTCGAAATCCCTTCGGTTGGCCGGTGTTGGGATCATCTAAATTTTTCATGTCTTTTAGTATTTTTAGGGTTTCTATTTATTTAACATTTATATTCGTTATTGGTTTACTCATGTTAAAAAAAAAAATCCCGCATCTTTTGATACGGGACTTAATTATGCAAAGTAGGGGATTACTGCTGCTGCAGACGGAAGTTGACAGGGAGCGTAAAGTAGGAACGTACGGCTACACCGTTGTTCTTACCAGCCTGCCACTTAGGCATCTTGTTGACCACGCGGAGAGCCTCCTTGTCGAGGTCCTTGTCAACACCTTTTACGATCTGAGCCTGAGATACTGAACCGTCTTTCTCTACGACGAACTTCACGATCACGCGGCCCTGAACGTCATTCTGCTGTGCTGCTTCCGGATAGCGGATGTTGTTGCTAAGCCACTTCATGAGGGCAGGCATTCCACCGGGGAACTCAGCCTGCTGCTCAACGGCAACGAAGATTTCTTCCTCTTTAGGTGCCGGTTCGGGCTCTTTGACCACTACCGCCTCCTGAACTGCCTTAAACTTGTCGGCATCATCAGAGCCTTCCTGGTTTACGACACCACGGGCGGTATTGTCTTCTTTCTGGTCTTCCATATCCATCACCTCGTTCTTTACTTCATCCACGATGGCGATCTGTGTCACCTGAACTGTGGCGAGTACTTCCTGAGGTACTTCCGGAATCTCGATTTCAACTTTCTGCTCTTCGGGCTCGGGCTCCTCTTCTTCCTGCTGCTCCATCTGCTCGAGCTGTGCAGCAAGCATCTTTTCTGCCTGAAGCTTGGCTTCGATAGCAGCTTTTTCTGCCATCTTGTCGCTGTAAATGCCCCAGACGATGATGATACCGATAAGAGCCACAAGGCCTGCGAGAAGGAATATGAAAGCTCGGTTGTGACGCTTGTCACTCTCCTGACGCATTACGTATGCACCGAAATCCTTGTTTTTATCGGCAAATACTATGTCACGCCATTCTTTCGATGTAAGATCTATATTGCTTTTAGCCATTTTCGTATTGTCTTAAAGGTTAATAAATCCTACATCACCGGTTGCGGTTCTGGAAATCGATAAGCATCGTCGAGTCCATGCGGCTCATGTTGTCGATCTGATACTTCGATACAGAGTTGATCTGCATTTCGTCGAGCATCTCCACAAGTGCTCCATAAGAAGCTTCGGGAGTGGACTTAATGATGATCACCGGTTTCTTAAGTGTCTCGTCCTTGCGCACCTCTTTGGCTTTCTCGTCAAACTGTTCCTGAGTGATCTTTCCGTCGCGGAAGTCCTTCTTAAGAAGTTCTACCTTCTTCCAAACATCCTTGTTGCGGTCTTGAATGATACGGCGGATATCCTTAGACTCATCTTTCGAGCCGACGAAGTCAGCTTTCTTGAGGTTGTTGTTCTCCGCATTAGGAACAGCTTCGCCATTACAAGGTTTGCCGTCATAATAGTAGATCTCATTCACCACGCGGCCGTTGACAGTATCGGGAATAAGGCTTCCCGGCTTGCGCTTGGCGTCGATGATGATTGTGATTGCGTCATCTGCAGACGCCTGGCTCATGTTCTCCTCGTTCTGTACTTTTTCGTTAGAAGGGAGTGCGATGTTAAGGGTCTGAGACTTAATCATGGTCGTACACAGCATGAAGAAAGTGATAAGCAACATGTTCATGTCGACCATCGGGGTAAAGTCTACCCTAATCGTCATTTTTTTCTGGGCGCCTTTTTTCTTGCCGCCAGATTCTTTTTGCTGAACTTCTGCCATTTTACTCGCCTCCTGCTTTTAGTGATGTAAGTAGAGTGAATTTATTCATCTTGATGGTCTGGAGGTTGTCCATTACCATGTGTACGATGTCGAACGCTGTGTTCTGGTCTGCCTTGAGTGCGACACCGGAACCATCCTTGATGGCGCCGACGAGATTCTCGTTGTCGCTCTGACGGAGAGCCTTCATCCACATCTGGAACTCATCGGGCTGGGCGTCGTTCTGATTCCATACCACCGGTATGCCGGTGACATGTTTAGGATTGTCGTCCTGACCCTGGAGCCATTTGTCCATTTTTGTTGTGCCTTCAGGCTGCGTTGCCAGGTCCAGGAATTCTCCCATCTGTGCGAGAGGAACTCCGAACGCGCCGAGCTTGCTGAACGCCTGCTTCTGCAGGGGTGTGAAGCTCAGTTTATTCTTATGCGACTCATTGTAGATTTCGGCCACTTTATCGAGCAACGCCATTTTCATTTTTTCATTCGACCATTTGTTCGAAGTGTCGTTGTTCATTGTGAGCCATACTTTACCTTCCGTCACGCGCCCCTGTGCGTCTCTTTTTGCATCCGGGCTTACAAGAACCTGAACGAAGTTGGTCTCCTGTACCTTTTCTTCCGATACGGAAGCAGGAGTGATAACCTGTGTCGGTTCCTTTGCAAGGAAGGTTGAAGTCAACATGAAGAAGGTAAGCAGCAGCACCGTAACGTCACTCATCGCCGTCATGTCGATGAATGTACTTTTCTT
>JAIECF010000017.1 GCA_029068655.1 Muribaculaceae bacterium
GCGCAGAGGTCATGTATTGTATGTATTTCTTTGATCTTCAGAAAAATAAATAATGAAAAAGTTTGGTCAAGTGGCAGATTTTTTGTAATTTTAAAGGTAAAAATCAAACAGTTACATAAAAAATGAATCCACTTGACCAAGAAAATCTGATTGGCGCATATGAGTCCCACTGCACTGCAAAAGTACAAAATAAATTTGACATAGAAGGAAGTATACTGAAAAGATTGATGGAATTTTCATACTCAGTCCCCGATTTCCGCAGATCTGACAAAGGGAACATCCGTCATCGGCTTACAGACATCATCATTCTCATGATACTCGGACGGGCATCGGGACATGTCGGACGCACCGCCATAATAGAGTTCGGTCGGCATAATCTCCATAAATTCCGCAAAATAGGATTGTTGAGCAATGGAGTTCCGTCTGAAGCGACTCTGTGTCGGGTGGAACAAGGCATTGACAACCTGGCATTTGCTGACAGAATGCAAGCCAGAATAAATTATTATCTTAGTTAAGGGAACCCTGCTATGCGTGAAGAAACCATGAAATAAATTTTACTGTTCCAAAAGATTTTATTAAATTTGCAAGTGGATCAATGTAGGTTGATTCATTGACATTGGAATTGAAGAAGCGTTATGCTTTCTTGTTGACGGAAACCTGAGAAATTTCTAATAACATACAAGGATTGCATGATGGTTTCTCACGCATAGCGTGGGCTGCCGTTTTTGCATCTGTATGTTAAGGTTTTCTCAGGACCTCCGTTAACGATGTAGTGAGCAGTTCGCGCTTATTCTATTTCCCAATATATACAACAATAACTTAATAACCATGAAAAAAGAAGACATTCTCACTCAATTGAGGAATTCAGTTTCGAATAAGCGTTTACAGTTTCCGGAAGCGTTGGACATCGAATCCAAAGACGGTATCTTGACAATAACAATGACAAGTAAAGGATTGCAAGAGAATATGCAGGAGAATTCATCCGCTTTTGAAGGTTGGGCTATCGCTATAAAGGCAATCATTCCAGAACTCGCAGAAAAAGTTATCATTAAATGGCAAGGTGCGGGAATAGAGCAAGGAATCTCCTATAATCATTATCGCCGTTTCCTTTATCGTGTTATTCGTTTTAAAGAATCATACGATTGGGCATCATATATGCCTTTAGACAACCAAGCCCAGAAAGAAATAGCCGACATATCTTCTGAAATATCAAGTTGGGTTTTAAACTATCCCGACTCTGAATCTCAAAAAGAAGCATCTAAAGCGGAAGCTACTCTTGAACGTCAGCTAAAAACTCAATTGAGCAAGCATTTAAAATACGTGGATCACCAACTTCCAATGGGTCTCTTCCATTCGCACAAAAGCACTGCAAACGAAAGGACACCCCGACAGGGAAGTCAGATCGACCTTTGGTCTATCTCAGAAGATACATTTACAGTATATGAACTTAAGAATGATGATAATCGTAAAGTTGGTATCATTTCTGAACTAATGTTCTATGTTAATGTCGTAAAGGATCTTTCAGAAGGCAAGCTCTGTTTTGACCGTAATGCTAGTAAATCTGATTACCGGAGCTTCAAAACAGTGTACGAAGCATTCCACGCAAATTTAATACACAATGTCGAAGGAGTTTTCTTAACAAACCACCTTCACTCGATGCTTAAGCTTGGCGGAACTAAACTCTTTTCCATATTAAACAATAACACGAGAGACATCAAATACAAACAAATGGGATTTAAAATCTCAGAAATATACGATATTGTAAATGAAACTCACTATCCATCGCGGTAGCGACCAAATAGGAGGTTGCATCACAGAGTATGAGTTAGATGGCTGGAAGTTGTTCGTTGATTTTGGCGATCAACTTCCCGGTAATCCATCAAGTGATGAGCCTTTACTTATTGAGGGTTTGAATTGTGGTGATATCTCGAAAAGCACACTTCTTATCACTCATTATCATGGCGATCATATAGGAAAAATTGCAGAGGCAGATTCTTCAATACCTGTCTATATGGGTCATATAGCCCACGATATCTATTGTAAGCTTCAGCATCGACTCAATTACATAAATGGAGAAGCAGGAGAAAAAGCGAAAGCTACTCTTGAGCGCTGTCAGAATGTCAAGACCTTCTTTGACGGTGAAAAATTCACGTTTGGTCCTTTTGTTATTGAACCGGTAAAAATGGACCACTCTGCATATGATGCTTACGGATTCATCATCGAGAACAAAGACAATGATGAAGACATAGTTTTCCATACAGGAGACTTTCGTGCTCACGGCTTAAGTGGAGATGAGTTTTATCATAAAATTACATCAATTCCTACAGTTAAGGCAATAGTTTGCGAGGGTACTAATATTGAGAAAGACAATCCTAACGCAGAACCGGAATATAAGATTGAAGATCGCTTCAGAACACTATTTAAAGAACATAAATATAATGTAGTGTTCGTTTCTTCTACCAATATCGACCGTTTATTTGGAATCTATAGAGCAGCAGAAGACGCTGGCCGACCAATTCTGATGGATGAGTATCAGTTAGATATCCTTAAATCAGTGATAGGAGAAAACGATTGGAGCAGAAACGATGAAGAATTGATTACTGATCTTGACGAAAATGGAGAAGAGGAATCATATACATCTCAAGCAGTGTATGAATTCGGCAAAGAAAAACCGATAGTTCTTGAATATGACAGGACAAAAAGGGATACTCCAACTTTCTTTATACCAGACAAACTCAGAAGATTGCTAAACTGGAAAGGATGCGTGCTAATAGCTCGCTCGACACCTCAGTACCAAACTCTAATAGATACATTCTCAAAAGATAAGACTCAGAAGTATCTTTCTATGTGGAATGGTTATCTTAATCCGGCATCACCTGCATACAATAAGAATCTTGCAAAAGCCATTGGACAAGAATATAAATACATACACACTTCCGGACACGCTGATCCTCATACTCTTGAACAAATGTTTAAGGAAGTGGATGCTAATATGATTATTCCAATGCATACTTCCAATCCTAAGAAATTCCTTGAACAATTCCCTGAAAACGATTGGCAAATCCGTTTAATCAAAGACGGAGAAACCATCGACTTGGAAAAGGAAGATTATTGGACAAATAAAGAATAGCCTTCTTAACTTTGAAACAAGATCAGAAAACTTTTTAAACATGAGAATATTACACCTATCTGATACTCATGGATGTCATCGTCGGCTTCAGGATTTGCCTGAAGCCGATGTTGTTGTTCATTCCGGTGATTTTTGTATGGCCGGCACTGAAGATGAAGCTTTTGATTTTATCAACTGGTTTTGCGACCTTCCATATAAGCATAAGATATTCATAGCCGGCAATCATGACGATTGTCTATATGGTGCGGAAATTGAAGGACTTGACAATAACACTCATTACCTCTGTAATACCAGAATTGAAATAGAGGGTATTAAATTCTATGGCATTCCCATGTTTATGGAGGATTGCATCAGTGGACGCGAAAATATACACTATGCAAAAATTCCAACTGACACCGACATATTAATTACACACAATCCTCCTTATGGAATCTTAGATTTTGATTCAGGAATGAATTATGGCTCGGAAAGACTCCTTGAAAAACTGACAACGTTGAATCTTAAAGCTCATCTTTTCGGCCATATTCATTCAACCCATGGAATAGAAGTGATCAATGGAAAAACGTTCTCCAATGGTGCTATTATGCATTCGGATTATACGCAACACAATTACCCCAATATGTTAATAATAAATTAGATCATCAATTAGATTTCTTTTGTGTCACGAAGCCCAACAGCCATATTGTTTGTCTGCAAAACAATATGGTGCCAATTTTGTTTCGTCAACAAAACAAAATTGACACAAGAGGCACAGCTGCGTTTTCCGCCCCTCTGCTCCACTGTGTGAGCTAAAACTAAAGAGCCGTGTGCTTACTCAGATTTCTCGATCAGGGGGAGAATGATTTTCTCGAAATTATCGCGTGAGATGATTCTGTAATGAAAATGGACGGAGTCGTTAAAGCGGCGGCTGTGATGGGCGATGTAGTTTCCTTCGGCGAACTGATTTGCAAGAGCTTGTCTGTCAGTCTCTTCGTCAGGGAAGTGCAGTCCTTTAGCCAAAATGATACTATCTATGAGATTCCAGGTCTTCATCCATTCTTCCCCCGACGGAGGTATAATACCCTGCACACTCTCCACAAATGCAGGGAAAAATGTCTCGTATGAAATGACGTTGTCTTTGATAAGAGATAGATTCACTCGGTAGAAATTTCCTCTGAATCCGGTCTTTTCATATAGAGGTCCATCAAAAGGACCTTCCTCAGCAAGTTCCTGACGGAGGTAGCGTCCGGATGCTGCAGTGTCGGCAAGAATATGGCCCGGTCCGAAGAAGTCCTGCATGAAATTTTTGTAGACATCGCGGTATTGCGAGGAAGGATAGTGACTGAGCTGATAGTCCAATGCTTCTGCAATTGAATCTGCGACAGTCGGAGTTAATGGCAACTCCGCTTCATTCATTTTAGATGATTTTTTGCCACATGCTGTCAATGATAACAGACAACCTAATATAATCAAAATCTTATTGTTCATTCCGTTTTTTCTTTAGTATGCGGACGCACGAGCCGTACGTCCCTACAAGATAGTCTTCTTTCTGAAAAAGAGAAGCCACAATAGCATGATGATGAAAGCATATGTCGCGAATATGCTCCAAGGATATATCCAGTCACCCATAAAGAGGCGCATAGGCATTGCTGATCCAAAAACATCTACCATCTGCCAATGACACCACCTGTTGACTATTGAGCCGGCGGCGATGGTGCCGAAGGAAGCCCCAATGCCATTGCTCATGAACATCATCAGTCCTTGAGCGAATCCTTTCATATTCGCAGGTGCAACCTGCTGGATATACAGATGCCCTGCTATCGTAATGAAATTAAAGGCTATTCCATATACAATCATGGAACCGACAAGAAGCCACAGCCCGTCGCCCGGATTGCCCACACCAAGCATAAGGAACCTCAACGCCCAGGCCAACAGACCTATGGCATAGACATACCTGATGCCTCTCCATTTAAGGGAGAGTCCGACCAGAAGGATGCAGACGGCCTCAGATATCTGAGACAGGGAGAAAAGCATGGTGGCGTTTCCTGATGCGAATGAAGACGCATACTCCGCGATTCCACTGAAATGAGTAATGAAGGGCGTCACAAAACCATTGGATATCTGAAGGCATACACCCGAGAGAATCACGAATACAAGAAATACAGCGATTTCCCTTTGAGCGAACATAAGCCTTACGGATTCCTTCAAGGAGATACGGGCGGGTGAAGGATTCGGAGTTGAATCTACAGAACCCTTCAGCGAGGGTAATGAAAACGAATAGATTGCCGTCAAAACACCCATAATCCCGCTGCATAGGAGCTGCATGGCATTATACTGAAAACGTAAATGACCGACAGCCCCATTATCGCTGAAGGAGAAACCTAAAGATCCATCGTGCCAGTAGGCGGAATTGACAAACCACATGGCGGCAACAAATCCAACCGTTCCCCATATGCGTATGGAGGGAAATGATGTGACTGTATTGTGCCCGCTTTGAGTCAACAGACCGAAAGTCGTGGTGTTTGCAAGCGCCATAGTAGGCATATACAAAGCGAGGAAAAGAAGATAGAGCGGATAGAATACTCCAAAATCAAGATGAGGATGTGTCATGCCGTATCTCCACATTATAAACATCACTATGGAAGCAGCCAGATGACACAAACAAAGAAGTCTCTCAGGACGTCCCGTCCTGTCGGCGAGACGTCCCAAGAGCGACGGGGTTATTATTGACACGAGTCCGATGGCGGCGTAGAACCATGCAATCTTACCGCCGATTCCTCCGGATCCAAGGAACTGTCCGAAACATGTCAGATAGCAACCCCATACTCCAAACTGGAGAAAGTATAGCAATGAAAGACGCGCTTTCATACTCAGAATTTAAACTCAACACCACCCATGATTGTGGTGCCTGGCATCGGACATCCGTAGATGATCTGATAATGCTTGTTGGCAATATTATCCACCTTCACTGACAATGTCACAGGCACAGCTGAATCGGAATTAAGAGTATATGCTGCCCTGAAATTGACCAACGTATAGCTTTCGGTCGATCCGTCGGGATTACCGTTCTTCATGCTCCAGATGCTCTGGTCTTCGAGAGTGAAACTGAAATCACCGGGAGAATAAGTCAGATCTGCACACAATTTGTTTTTAGGAGAATAGAGATTGTCGGAATTCGTGTGAAGATATGACCACGATGCGCTTGCCTGAAGATTAGTCAGAACACGATATGCTGCTTCTATCTCAAAACCTTTGTTTTTAAACTTGCCTGTGTTGACATTTCGTGGACGACCGTCAACACGTACAGTCTGAATCATGTTCTTTCCGTCAATATAAAATAACGCTGCACCGAGCATGAGGTTGTAGTCAAGAAAATGCTGACGATAGCTCACTTCATAGTTGAGCATATATTCCGGCTTGAGGTCCGGATTTGCCGGAGGATAGAGATATAACTCGCGGATGTTCGGCGAACGGAATCCCTTGCTGAATGAAGCCTTTATCTGAGAAGCTCGTCCGGGCTTCACAATGACACCTGCCTGAGGCACCCAAACATTTCCATAAGTAGAACCATGCTGCAAACGTACTCCCCCATTGATATTCAAGACATCGTTGAAGAAACCTTGCTGCATCATTAAGTATCCGGCAATCTCATTGACATGATGAGTTGCTTCTGAAGAGCGGATCGATTCATCCTCCTTATTGGTATTCCAGATATGTCCTCCCCAGTGCTGGAAATCAATACCGGCAGAAAGAATATTGGCATTCCATAGATAGAAAGATTCATATGCGGTGAAGCCCATATTATAGTCGGTAGAATGGAAAAGATAGTCACGTGGTGTAGCTCCGGGAGCATTACCGTCATCGAGATTATGACGACCCCAATTTATATATCCTTGCACTCCTCCGTCGAATTTATCATATATATTCTTGACATACAGTCCACCTGTACCTCTGAAAATATCAGTCCACATATTCTCCAATGGATCCTGAAGCGTACCCGGGTTGTTGGCATGGCTTTGGGTCATATCAAGCATACCCGCTACATTCCAGTGATTTGAAGCAGCATATTTAAGCTGTGCAAATTCATTGGCAAGCCAAAAGGCACTTCCTGCCCGGTTTCCATTGCTTCTGTCAAGCTGGCCTGAAAGAGTAGCAGAAAACTTATTCTTCTTATAGCCGGAAGAAAGTGCGAATTTCTGAGTACTGAATGATCCGAACATAGCCCGAGCCCGTCCGGTCAGTCCATCTTTCTTTTGGGTTTGGGTGACAAGATTGATCGAGCCCCCCATGGCGTTCGAGCCGTAGAGCAGTGATGA
Source organism: Muribaculaceae bacterium (assembly GCA_029068655.1). GTDB lineage: Bacteria > Bacteroidota > Bacteroidia > Bacteroidales > Muribaculaceae > Lepagella. Next base: position 7,426 of record JAIECF010000017.1, read on the forward strand.
TGGACCTTTCACTACCTCTACCCTTTCGACTCCGTTCGCAACATATGTGTCTGCAAGACTGTGACCGAAAACACCGGCCCACTGTGGCTGTCCGTCGATCATAAACAGAACCTTGTTACCTTGTCCTACACCACGGATATTGACTGTTCCGGCACTTCCTCCCGACACTCCATACCCGGCAAAACCGCGTTCTGTGACGAAAAGACCGGGCACTTTGTTGACAAGTATCGGGAGAAGAGAACTCTCTCCTGATTTTTCAATCTCGCCGGCGGTAACTTGAGTAACGTTTAGTGGAATTAGATCCACGTCTGTCTTTAGTGGAGCTGTCACTACTAACTCATCAAGCTTGACAGTGTCGCGGGGAAGCTCTCCTGCGACCATGCTTCCGGCAACTGCCGACATGGCCACTGAAACAAAAAGTTTTCTGTTCATTATTGTGGGTTATTGATGTTATATCAAAATTTTTCCGCAAAGTTAATAAAAATACTTGAATATTCAGTATATTTT
>JAIECF010000170.1 GCA_029068655.1 Muribaculaceae bacterium
GGCGTCCTTGCCAAAACCAAGTCGTGAAGCCAATTTATCATTGATCATTTATCATTAATCATTGATAAACCCTTTGCACCTTTGCGCGATAATAAAAGAGCATGCGAAAGTTCAGTAATTAAGGTAAAGATATTGGTGAAGGATTGTGATACTGACGAAGTGAGCACAATTTATTCAGGTGGTTCATAAAGCTGATTTTAGTCAGCAATTTTTAAAACAATTTTATTAACAATATTGTTAATCAAGAAAGATAAACAATATTGTTATGGATAATACAACAACTGACAATAACCTGCAAGATACTGAGCAGGCTATACTTATAGCAGCGGAGAAGGAATTCCTCGCGAAAGGATTTGCCGGTGCCAGGACCACCTCTATTGCCGAGGCGGCCGGCGTCACCCATGCCATGCTGCACTATTATTTCCGTACTAAGGCAAAACTTTTCGACCGTGTGCTCGGCGAGAAGATAAGATTGCTGAAGGAATCTCTCTTTACTTCCTTTGATTATGCCGATGCATCTTTAGAGGAAATCATCCGCAATATAGTGGAGCGTCATCTCGAATTTATTGCCGCTAATCCCGAACTGCCTCGTTTCCTTATCGAAGAGATATACAGCGATCCGGAGCGCTCAAATGTCTTTCTTCAGCAGATTGAAAGATACGCCCCGGTTATTCTCCAGGCTATGCAGCAAAAAATCAATGACGAGGCGGCTGAAGGGAAGTGCAGGATAGTTGACGCAAGAATGCTAATGCTTGATATCGCCTCACTTAATATCTTCTCTTATATTGCCGCTCCGATAGTAAGGGTGGCTTTAGGTGATCTTACTGCTGACGCCAAGGCTTTTCTTGCCATGAGAAAGAGGGAAAACTACGATACCATCATGCGAAAACTGAGTCTGTAGAAGAGTTAAGGGTTAAGAGATAAGGGTTAAGGAAATGAAGTTTTTTAATAAGAAGATTATTTTCATTCTGTTAGGAGTGGTATGGTCCTTGAGTTTAAGGGCACAGGTGACGATAGAGGAATGTGTATCCAAGGCGGAGGCCAACTATCCGTTGATCAGTAAATACAAGCTTCTTGAGGAGACATGCAACATAGACCTTGAGGAGATCAACAATTCATGGTTGCCACGGATAGGTGTATATGGTCAGGTGACGGGTCAGAACGTAGTGCCCGCTTTCCCTAAATCTCTGACCGGTATGCTGGATCAGATGGGACAGTCTATGAAAGGACTTGGTAAGGTACAGTATAAGATAGGAGTGGATGTCTCTCAAAACATTTGGGACGGAGGCTCTTCAAAATCCCAACGTGAGCTGAAACGAGCGCAGGAAGCTGTCAATAGATCTGCCCTGGATGTAGAGATGTACGCTCTGAGACAAAGGGTTGAATCTGTATTCTTTGCCATTCTCCTCATTGAAGAACAGATAGAGCAAAGTGAGATCACCCTTAATCTCCTTCAGAAGAATCTCGAGCAAATTCTGTCGAAAGTCAGAAATGGAGTCGCTATGCAATGTGATGCGGATATGGTTGAGGCGCAAGCTTTAGCTTTGAAGCAGAATATAGCTCAGGCCAAGAGCGCAGCGGAAGGATATGGTGATGTGCTGGAGCTATTCATAGGGGAGACAATCGATGGGGTGAAGCTGGAAAGACCATCAGCTGAAATACCGCCTTCGAATGAAAATAACAGACCTGAATTAAGATTATTTGATAGGCAACGGCAGGCTAATGAAATAGCCCGGCGTTTGGCTGACACTTCCCTTATGCCGAAAATTGGATTGTTTGCACAAGCATACTATGGGTACCCGGGCTTTGACTATTTCAAGAGTATGATGAACAGGGATCTTACCTTTAACATCCTTGCCGGAATAAAGGCATCATGGAATATAGATTCTTTCTACTCAAAGAAAAATACTCATAGACAAACAATCGTAAGAGCGCAGGAAATCGAGGCAGACAGAGAGCTATTCTTATTCAACAATGATATACTGTCAGCTTCGCAAAAAGAAGCTATACGAGGGCTCAGGGAAGTGATGAAGGATGATTCACGCATAATTCAGCTTCGTGGAAACGTGAGGAAGGCGGCGGAGTCCCAGCTTGCCAACGGAGTAATTGACGCGACTGCCCTTCTCACCAAAATATCGGATGAAAACATAGCACAATTGAATGCACGGCTTCACGAAATTCAACTCATAAAAGAAATCTACAACCTAAAATATACACTAAACCGATGAAACACTATACACTTTCCATCGCCATATTTGCATTGCTTTTCGCATCTTGCAGGAAGACACTTGAATATGATGCAACAGGCATTTTTGAAGCCACCACTGTCACCATTTCAGCTGAAACATCCGGAAAAATTTTATCGATGGCAATTCAGGAAGGGGATAGCGTCACGAAAGGGGAGATCCTTGCAGTAATTGACACCACTCTCTTGGTGCTACAGCAAAAACAGATCGATAGCCAAAGGCAATCAGCGGAAAGCAATTCTCCGGATATCGCCGCACAAGCAGCCGCACTAAGATCTCAAATTGCACATCAGCAGCATGAGTGCGAACGTTTTGCCCGTCTTCTTGCAGATGGAGCCACCACACAGAAGCAATATGACGATGCGCAGTCACAATTGACGGTTCTCAAAAGCCAACTCACAGCCTTGCTATCGACACTTGGGAAGAACCGCAGTTCAATTTCAGACAATGCTGTAGCCATCCAATATCAGGCAGAACAGATAGAAGAACAGATAGCAAAGAGCATTATCCGCTCACCTATTTCAGGAACCATATTGATAAAATATGCCGAACCCGGGGAGTTTGCCACTCCGGGACGGCCTCTTTGCAAGCTGGCTAATCTCAACGACATATATCTGCGGTCCTATTTCACTGCCTCGCAGCTCGCCGATATCAAGATAGGTCAGAAGGTGACCGTGATTGCTGATTTTGGAGGTGACGAACAGTATGAATATCCGGGTACACTCACTTGGATAGCTCAGGAGAGTGAGTTCACACCGAAGTCAATACAGACACAGGATAGCCGCGCAAACCTTGTGTATGCCGTGAAGATTTCTGTCAAGAATGACGGACGGCTGAAACTCGGCCAATACGGAGAAGTGAGGTTATGAATG
>JAIECF010000171.1 GCA_029068655.1 Muribaculaceae bacterium
GTTGCATGTGTCATAAAAATGTATTATTTTTGCAACATCAAAATTCGATAGAAACACAGACAATGAAAACAAGACTCTATATAGCGATAGCGATGCTTCTAATGTGTAGCTTCACGCATATGGCAGAAGCCAAGAGCAGAAATGCTCATGCAGCCGCCCATAAGCATCAGCTTGCAGCAGCTAAAAACATCGGACTTGACAAAAGCACCATCACAAGAATGGTGGAAGAAGACATCGCCGCACGCGAGAACGCAAAGGCGATTTCGGCAGAGACCGAAGAGCTTCTCAACGACCTGCTGAGCGAAGCACGCAGCCATATGGGAAAGAGATATGCAAGAGGCAGCAAAGGTCCGAGCGCCTTTGATTGTTCAGGATTCTCAAGCTATGTTTACCGTCAGTTTGGATATAAGCTTTCCCCTTCCTCCCGCGATCAGTATAATCAAGGAGAAAAAGTCGATAGGAAAGAACTTCGAAAGGGTGACCTCGTCTTCTTTAAGGGCAGAAGTACCAAAGGTGGAGTAGGACATGTAGGCATTGTAGTGGATGCCGACGAGAAAGGAAACTTCACATTCATTCATGCCGCGACATCGAAAGGAATCACAATTTCCAACTGCAACGAGCCCTATTACGCTGCAAGATTCATGGGAGGCAAGAGGGTCATAGAGTAATTCCGGATTCAAACGATGGTTTGATATAATATTGAAGGCCACTCTGATGAGCGGCCTTTTTTATCTTTTTTGTTTCATGCTTCGCTCGAAGCATTGTTAAGACTTGGGTGTTATTTAGATTGAGTCTAAATAATAAGAAAAGTGTATTGAAAATCAAGGGAGATTAAAACAGTAAGGAAAAAGGGTAGCGAAACGTATTGTTTTTTTGAAATTTTTATCTTAACTTTGCAATCGTTTTCGACAAAATCAGCACGAATCAGGATCAACAACAGCACGATTATGAACGGAGATTTCAGAGAAAAATGGAGCAGATGCCTCGACATTATCCGCGATAATGTCGGGGAAGAGCGTTTTAAAATCTGGTTTTCTCCCTCCAAGGCCGTCAGGTATGAGGGCAATAAGTTAATCCTGGCTCTTCCTACCCAATATTTCATGGAAGAGTATGAAGACAGATACATAGATCTTCTCAGAGGAGTGCTTCGCAAGGAGTTCGGCCCTGATGTGCAGCTTGGATATGAGATCGACGTCATAGGCGGCGACAAGCAGTCAGCAGTCAACTTTACAAGTCCTAACCGCAGTAACGCTGTCGATACAAAGTTCATGCAGTCGATGCAGCGTCCTGCATCCGACTTCATGAAGTCGTCGGGAGGAAAGACGGTAGAGATCGATCCTCAGTTGAACCCTGCGATGACTTTCGAAAATTATTGCCTTGGCGACAGCAACAAGCTTGCATATACCATAGCTCACTATATAGCTGAGAATCCCAACAAGTCTGATTTCAATCCATTCTTCCTTTATGGTTCTGTAGGAGTAGGCAAAACCCATCTCATTCAAGCCATAGGTATAAAGATTAAGGAGAGAAATCCCCGGGCAAGAATCCTTTTCCTTCCGATGAGGCAATTCCAGAATATGTATGTCAATGCTGTTATGAATCAGAAGGTGCCCGTGTTCATCAACTGGTTTCAACAGGAAGTTGACGTGCTTCTTCTCGACGACCTGCAGGAGATCTCAGGCAAGGCGAGGACTGCAGAGACATTCTTCCCAATCTTCAATTATATGCACAACAACGGGAAGCAGCTCGTCTTCACGTGCGACCGTCCTCCCATGGAGCTTGACGGAATCGAAGACCGACTGATCGACCGTTTCAAATGGGGCGTAACCGAGGAGCTGCCTAAGCCTGACTTCACCCTTAGAAGGAAGATTCTTAAATTCAAGGCTCAGAAAAACGGCCTTTCACTCAGCGACGATATCATAGACTGCATTGCCAGCGGGGCCACCGGAAGCGTCAGGGAACTGGAAGGTATCGTAATGGGACTCCTTACGAGGTCCATTACATTGAACTGTCCGGTTACTCTCGATCTTACAAAAGAGGTGATGCGCCATACAGTTAAGTCTGCGCCAACCACCCGTCCGGTAAATTTCGACATGATAGTCGATGCTACCGCAGAGTATTACAAACTTAATCCCGACGTCATCTTTACAAAGAGCAGAGTAAGGGATATCGCTGACGCCCGGCAGGTCATAATGTATCTTTGCCATGACCTCACGGGATTGTCTTCATCTGCGATAGGAGCCAAGCTCAACAGGCGTCACGCCACCGTACTCCATGGAATCACAGCGGTTCAGGACCGGATAAAGTATGCAAAGGATGTTCAGGATGCCGTGACGGCAATCAGAACCGAGATTAACAGAATGGCAAAATTGTGATAAAGATTTTAAATAATAAAGGTGACCGGTTCGGGCCACCTTTATTATTTATGAATTTATGGCATGAGATTACTGAAGAGAGTAGAAGGATAGAGGCTGTTATCTTTCGAGGGTATAAGCCAGAGATTCAAGAAGAAGGAGAAGTTCTGATCTGGAGCCTCCTAAAGAAATGAGTATATCAAGGTCGGAGATTATCTGGGACTTCCAGAGGCGTTTCTCGTCGTTAGGTCTTACAGTCAATTTGTAGAAACGCACTGCCTCGGTAATATCCTTGCGTAGAAATGCAATGTGGCCCATCATTCTGTAGTCATCTTCCGACATGTCTATGTTCGGTATGGTCTTGAACAGAGACTCAGCCTTGTCAAGATCAGATGATCTGAAAGAGCATCTGGCCATACGCCGAATTATCTCCGGATCGTCCGGCGTCTCATAATCTATTCGATAGAGTTCACGCAGTGCTTCCTCCCACTTCCCGGCCTCCATCATGGTGTCGGCTATTAGTAGCGACAGGTTTCTTTCGAATGAGCCGTCGGTAGGGCGCGCAAGTTCAAGATACTCCAAAGCGTTGCGATAGTCTGCTTCCCTGCGGTAGCAAATACCCAGTCTGCGGGCTATCCAGCGACTGTCTGGATAGATGAGCTGAGCCTTCATATAGGATTCGATAGCCTCTCGATTGCCATTTGGCGCTTTTTCGAGACAGAATCCGATCTTCTCCCATACATGAGGACCTGTTCCCGAAGTCCGTGCCACGTTCTGAAGCAGAGGCAAAGCTTCCTGATAGTATCCACGCTTGAAATAGAATTCAGCAATAGTCACCACATCGTCAGCCGTCTCCATTACCTCTGAAATCACCGGAATAGCTGTGAAATCAAGAGCTTCGGCAAAAGGATCGAAGAACTCAGCACGCTTTGGAAACAGTTTGTGGAAACGATAGAGATCGCGGAAATAACGGGTGACTTCATCCTCAAATTCCATACCGGCTTTCAGTGCCTTTAGATCCTGGATCTGTTCCTTCATCTGTTCTGTCTGAGCCCGCATCTGCGACAGCATCATGCCACGCTGAGACTCCGGCATCGAGGAAAGAGAGAAGGCGAAGGAATATTTGTCTGAATCGCACATAAGTCCGCTCATCTCAAGCATGGAAGAGACACCATCGTCATCTATAGTCTTTAGGAAAGCGAGCATAGGATGCTGCACAGTGAAGGGAAGAAACCAATTACGTACCTGACGGAAAAACGGAAAATTTTTAAGGTTTGAGAAAGCAACCATCATGACGTCGGCTCCATCAGACTGCATTTCCGTCAGCTCGCGCAGCTTTTCTTCAAGGCCGGTGTCACGCAGAATTTCTTCCCATTCCGGATTAGCCTCCAGATCTGCAAAGGAAGACTCCTCTGATGTCTTTTTCAATCGCTGGATGATATCCGGCCCGAACTGCATGAGGCCGGGAATGACTTCCCGTTGCATTTTTCTTGACACTCGGTCTGTGTCTCGTGTGCGAACGGTAGATTTCACTACATTGCGTATTCTACGTGACATACCTTCGATGTCGGGGAGAGATTGAAGGGCTTGAATAAGCTTGCTGTCGTCTGAGAGATAGTCTGCCCAGCGACCCATGGCGAGAATAAGCGTTACCAAAGCCCGTGCTGCGATTCTATAGTCTGCCGCCTTAGCAAGAACTATGAGCATAAGAAAAGCTTCCCTTGAATAATATCTCATCAGGGAGAGTCCGACAGCCGATATGGCAAGGGATATCGTAGTGAGAGGCAGCGAACCATTGAGCGCCGCTTTCTCAACTGCCTCATATTCGTCGCGATTAAGAAAATCCGCAGTCCAGAGAACGTTGAATATCTTCTCTTCCTCCGCTTCTATCTGAGCCATAACCGAGACCGGATACTGACCGGAACTCAGAGCGAGATCAGCCATAGCCTTGAGCTCAACCAATTTTTCTACAGTTGCTGCCAATGAGACGGGACGAAGACGGCACATCCTCAGTGTAGAAAAATATAATTCCGGCGAATCAGTGGCGGATATATCCTTATCGATCTTCTGGGCGATATCGAGCAGTTCATGTCGGATCGATGCCAGCATGGCATCCCGTCCGGGATCGGCAAGACCTCTGGCAAAATAGTCAAGCATGAACCGATAGGTGCTTTCTGACTGTGATACCCGGTTGAGTGCTCCTGCTACAGGCACTTCCGTCAGACGACGGCGGAGAAGAGTAAAACTATCCTTATAACGACCGGCATCAAGGAGTTTTTTTATCTGGACTGGGAGAGAATATTTTACTTTATCTTTCATTTTTCTTTATAATTATGGCGCGAAATGTATTGAAAAAGGTTTCGCTACATAAATAAGAACAAATTAAATGCCAAAAAACGTTGAAAACTCCATATTTTTTATTAATTTTGCAGTTCAATGGATAATTAGCCATATTTTAATAGGAATCGAACGTAACATAACTAAGGAAAAGACATGGTAATACAGAGATGGCAGAGCGTCATGCTCCTGATAGCAGGAGTCATGATGGGTGTATTCTCATTCTGCTCGCTTGGGCAGATCCAGGCGGCAGACTACACATTCAATGTAACGGCACTCGGCATTGCGCGCGAGGGCATAGCGACCGCGCCGGACGAGGCCACGGGAATAAGCACCGTGATACTGTTTATCATTTCGCTGCTTGCCGGAATTCTTCCCTTGATCGACATTTTCTGCTTTAAGAACTTAAACCTTCAGAAGAAGGTGGCGCTTGTGTCGGCGCTTTTTGCGGCCGTAGCAGGAGTCATCGCCTCTTTCACCGCTTCCGGTTTCGCATCCGACTTTGGAGTAAGCGTTGGGTGGAGCACGTTTATCTGCGCTCCGGCAGTTGCACTGATAGGCGATATCCTCGCTTATAGACTCATCTCCGGCGACCAGAAGAAACTTAGGGCGGCAGACCGCTTGCGGTAAGAGGCGCGATGCAAGGCTCCGGATGGATTTGAGAGTCTTGAAATTGTAACTATAAATCCTTCAAGGAACAAAAATATTTGCACTGTCATGGCAAAAGAACTTAAGAACTTCACTAAAAGATCTGATAATTATTCCCAGTGGTATAACGAACTCGTGGTCAAAGCTGACCTCGCTGAGCAGTCTGCTGTAAGAGGCTGCATGGTGATCAAACCTTACGGCTATGCCATATGGGAGAAAATGCAGCGTACGCTTGACGATATGTTCAAGGCCACCGGCCACCAGAATGCATATTTCCCTTTGCTTATTCCTAAATCCTTTCTGTGCAGAGAAGCTGAGCATGTCGAAGGGTTTGCAAAAGAATGTGCGGTGGTGACACACTACCGACTTAAAAATGATCCTGACGGCAATGGAGTGGTAGTGGATCCGGAGGCTAAACTTGAGGAAGAACTTATCATACGTCCTACATCCGAGACCATCATCTGGAATACATATAAAAACTGGATTCATTCCTATCGCGATCTTCCCATATTGGTCAATCAGTGGGCTAACGTAATGCGATGGGAGATGAGGACCAGAATGTTTCTGCGTACGGCTGAATTCCTATGGCAGGAAGGACACACAGCCCACGCTACCAGGGAAGAGGCTGAGGCGGAAGCAAGGAAAATGCTCGACGTTTACGCAGATTTTGCAGAAAATTACATGGCAGTGCCCGTAATAAAGGGTGTAAAGTCACCCAACGAGAGGTTTGCCGGAGCTGTAGATACCTTTACGATTGAGGCAATGATGCAGGACGGCAAGGCCCTTCAGTCAGGTACAAGCCATTTCCTCGGTCAGAATTTTGCGAAGGCGTTTGACGTCACATATATTAACAAGGATAATAAACCGGAGTATGTGTGGGCAACTTCCTGGGGTGTATCCACACGCCTCATGGGCGCACTCATCATGACACATTCAGACGATAACGGGCTTGTTCTTCCTCCGCATCTCGCTCCGATCCAAGTTGTGATCATACCTATCTACAAGGATGCGGAAGGCCTTGCAAAGATATCTGAGAAAGTTGACGGCATCGTCAAAAATCTTAGGGCAAAGGGTATTAGCGTCAAGTATGACGACGCTGACAATAAGCGTCCCGGTTTCAAGTTTGCTGATTATGAGGTGAAAGGCGTTCCTGTACGCCTTGCTATCGGAGCGCGCGATCTTGATAACGGTACTGTTGAAGTGATGCGACGTGATACTCTTGAAAAGGAAATCATGCCTCTTGAAGGAATTGAGGAGACTGTAGCCAACCTGCTTGAAGACATACAGAAGAATCTTCTTGAGAAGGCACGTAAGTACAGAGAGGAAATGACCACGACCGCCGACACATATGAGGAATTTAAGGAAAAGATAGAAGATGGCGGTTTTATCCTCGCACATTGGGACGGCACTCCGGAGACTGAAGAGAAAATCAAGGAAGAGACCAAAGCCACGATTCGGTGCATACCTTTCGAGGGAGATACTACACCGGGTGTATGCATGGTGACAGGTAAGCCTTCGGCACGCAGGGTGATATTCGCTCGTTCCTATTAAATATTTAGTTTTGTATATTTAGAATGATACTCCTCTGAGTAATTTCGTAATAGATTGAAATGAAGAAGATTGTCCTTATGCTTTGCGCCATGTGTGGCATATCGGTGGCTACATCGGCTGCCGGTCAGCTCACGGCCGAGGATTACTGCGACATAAGAATAAATAGGCCTGCCGGAATAGGTGAGATGCGTCCTCTATCTGATGGTAAGACTTATAGTATGGTAAGCAAAGACGGCCGTAAGATCGAGATATACAGCTATGAGACCGGAAAGAAGACAGGAACACTTTTCGATCTCGATGCGGTGAAAGGAGACCTGAAGATCGATTCTTTCGATGGCTATCAGGTATCGGACAACGGCCGTAAGATTCTTCTATGGAATGACGTAAAAGGAATCTGGCGATATAGCTTCACTGCTGAATATTATGTCTACGACACTATGCGAAGCACCATGCAGAAAGTTTCCGAGAAGGGAGCTCAGAGAGGTGCTACCATGTCGCACGACGGATTGCGGGTTGCATACGTAAGAGACAACAATGTCTTCATCTCCAATCTCGACTATAGGACTGACATAGCTGTGACAACCGACGGAGCCGTCAACAAGATTACCAATGGAGCTCCTGACTGGGTTTATGAAGAGGAATTCGGTGTGCAGTGCACATTATGCTGGAGTGGTGACGATCAGACACTCGCATTTGTGAAATGGAATGAGACTGATGTCCCCCCTTATAGCTTTGACGACTACAGGTCTTTCTGCGAGAAAGACCCGTTGGGTGATCCTTATCCGGAATCGTTCACTTACAAATATCCTCTTCCGGGATATCCAAACTCTAAGGTGTCTGTACATGCATATGACCTCAACTCGAGGGTTACCAAGGAGATGGAGTTGCAACTCGGAGAAAACGATTATGTTCCGGACATTCAGTTCGACGGAAAGGGAGAGCGTCTGATGGTAATGAAACTCAACAGAGACCAGAACGACCTTAGGATCTTCAGCGTAAATCCGGCTTCGACTGTAGCCACACAGGTATACTCAGAGCAGAGTAAAGCTTGGATAGACAGCGATGCATACACGATGGTGAGTTATGGGACGGACTCCTTTATCATAGCTTCAGACAGAAGCGGCTGGACTCATCTCTACGAATACAGCTACAACGGAAGGCAGCTTCGACAGATCAGCAACGGTGACTTCAACGTGACAGCTTATTATGGAAAATCCTCTTTAGGCACGTATTTCGTTCAGACCACTAAACTGGGGGCTGTGAATAGGAATGTGGCTTCGATTGATGCAAAAGGAGTGATGAAGCTTCTGCATGACACCCCGGGGTGGGAATCATGCGCCTTTAGTAAGGATATGACATATTATGTCAGGACATGGAGCGATCTGAATACACCTCCGCAATATACAGTCTGGAGCTCATCTGGCAAGAAGATCAACGACCTTGAGATGAACACAGCGTATGCATCCAAATACGCTGACGCTCCCAGGTTTGAACTCACTACGGTGAAGAATGCCGTCGGAGCCGATATGGACGCTATGATTATGAAGCCTGTCGGATTCTCCTCATCTCGCAAATATCCTCTTATGATGTATCAGTATAACGGACCGGCCTCACAGGAAGTGACAAATAAATGGCATCTCGACGGCCTTAACTATATAGCACAGTCCGGCTATGTAGTGGCAGTGGTTGATGGCCGTGGTACCGGGGGACGCAATGCTGAATGGAAACAATGTGTCTATATGCATCTGGGCAGATATGAGACGGAAGACCAGATAGCCGGAGCCAACGCAATTGCGAAAATGCCGTTCATTGATGCTGATAGAATGTCGCTGTTCGGCTGGAGCTATGGTGGCTATATGACTCTGATGGAAATGACAGCTGACCATACACCCTTCAAGTGTGGGGTTGCTATGGCAGCCGTGACTGACTGGCGCTGGTATGACAGTATCTATACCGAACGCTTCATGCGTACACCTGCGCAGAACGCGGAGGGCTATGCTGAGTCTTCGGCCATTGGACGCAGCCACAAGCTCAAGGGTAGACTTTTGATTATGAGTGGTTCGAGCGATGACAACGTGCATTTCTACAATACTTTGAAATATACCTCTAAATTAAGTTTCGAGGGTCATCTTTTTGATATGATGGTATTCACGGGCATGGATCATTCATTGCGCACATGCAATGCCAGAACCCAGCTTTACAGGAAAGTTGTTGACTTCCTTGATACTAACCTTGGCAAATAAGAAAAACACTGTGAACATACCGTAGAACGATATGGAAGACTTACGTAAGATCAATAGCATGCAGCTCTATTTACTATGGCGTAATCTCGCTATATCTCTCCTTTGCATAGGGTTGGTCATGTGTGGCTCTCATATGGTGCCATATTATATGGCTCCGGTGGTCTCGCTATTGTTGAGCGCTATGCTCTACACCATGCTCTGGAACAACAATGTTACAGGTGAGATCGGATGTATGGTTGTGGTGGAGACTATGCTTTATACACTTGTATGCTATACATTTTTGAGCATTTTGCTTGTAGTGATCCAGATTCTCGATCTCTATCGGTTTCCCAACGAAATGATCTTTTTCAATGATCCATACCTGCCGTCGCTTCTGTTGTTGCCGACTGGGCTCGTTGTGACCCTATTCGCCATATTCTTCAGAAACTCCATGCCTTCCTACAGGAGGTTCCGGATGGTTTACGGTCATACCCGTGAGCGCGGCTATTTCGGTTTTATCTCCAATAAGGAAATGGACGTGCAGCTTAAGAACCTTGCGGTAATATTCGCCATACTTACAGCAATAGTATGGACATATTACCTCAATGTCTATGTCAGCATCAACCGTAATGGCAGAGACTGGTATATCTTCGTGTGGATAGTAGTCATTCTGGTGATTCTTGACGAAATCTATTTCATGATCCGATACTATAACCTCTATCTGGATCTTCAGGAACATAACGAGATCATCACTCCGGAGGAGCTCCGCGATGTTACCGCACGCACTTATCTGCGTTTTTATGTAATCTGCGGAGAATACGTTTTTCTTGACAGAAATGCTTTCGACAGACTCAATCAGGTGAAGGGTGTTTATGACACTCCTTTCATCACGAAGAGGACTGTCAACGGTGTTCCCACTACCGAGGTCAAAAACATTGTAGAGACAATGACCGGCAAGAAGGAAGGAGAACTTAGGTTCTTTTTCGGACGCCATCTTGCCGGAGTCGACAAACACTCACTGCTGAGATACTTCTACTTTCTTGATGGTGACATTGAAGATCATGCCGATATGGGAGCTGAAGGAGAATGGGTGCATTTCGACGATGTAAAGAGAATTTATAATGAGACCCCTTTGAAAATGGCATCCAACGCCCTTAATGATCTTTCGCGCCTTTCTACCATCATGCTCACCGAGAAGCTCTATGATGAGGATGGATACAGGAAGAACAAGATAAGATCCTATAAGGGCAATATCACGCTTTCCGATGTCAGAAAGAGTCACATAGACTTCCAGGACGATAAATGGATTAAGGTAGCTAATTTCAATAGCGATACTAAATTCTTCAGATTGAAGAAATTTCTGCGTGAGGCCATCGGCAGGAAGAGTGGTAATCCCGTCGGAAAGTAATCCGGCATCAGAGTTAACAAAGCATTATGTCGACACCTGATATTCTGGCGATTGTAGGACCAACGGCATGCGGGAAGACGCGGCGGGCCGTTCAGATTGCGGCCGCATTCGGCGGTGAGATAATAAGCGGTGACAGCCGTCAGGTATATAGAGGTATGGACATCGGCACCGGTAAGGATCTCAATGAGTATGGAGACGTAGCATATCATCTCGTTGACATTGCTGATGCCGGGGAGAAGTATAATCTTCATAGGTTTCTTACAGATTTCAACAAGGTTAGGATCGATATCATCTCAAGAGGAAAGCTTCCTGTTCTGTGCGGAGGCACGGGAATGTATGTTGAGGCGGCTCTTTCAGGTCTCGTCATGCCGGAAGTAGGACGCAACGAAGAGCTTCGGGCCTCCCTTTCTGACAAAAGTCTTGAGCAACTTACGGAAATTCTAAAGGAATACAAGATTCTTCACAATACTACGGACGTGGATACCCGCGACAGGGCATTGCGTGCTATAGAGATACAAAAATATTACTCAGAGCATCCGGAAGAGTCGCGTCTTGCCGACAGGACCACAGCCAAGCCACTCCGAAGCTTGGTCATCGGTCTGGATATATCCAGGGAAGACAGGAGGGAGAAGATCACCAGGCGTCTTGACTCAAGGCTCAGGGAGGGCATGATAGAGGAAGTCAGGGGACTTATCGGCAGTGGTGTCCGTCCTGACGATCTGATATATTACGGGCTCGAATACAAGTTTGTCACTCTCCACGTAATGGGTAAGCTCAGTTATGAAGAGATGAGGAGGCAACTTGAAATCGCGATCCATCAGTTTGCCAAGCGCCAGATGACATGGTGGAGAGGAATGGAAAAGCGAGGAATACCGATACATTGGCTTCCGTATGACCTGAATGATGGGGAATTTCTTGAAAAAATGAATATTTTGCTCCGGAATTGGCAAAAATAACGTCTCTCTATTGTAAGTATAGAATATTATAGCTATATTTGCAGAGCAGAAATCGGCTTTCCGACCAATAATGTTTCAGTAACCGAAATAGATTAGCATCATGATACTTGCAAGCCTATTTGACGCATCACAGTTTTTTCAATGGTTTGTGGAGAACGCCAACTACCTTTTCGTGTTTCTCTTCATGACCATTGAGAGCAGTTTCATACCCTTCCCGAGTGAAGTGGTAGTGCCGCCTGCTGCCTATCTGGCTTGTACCAATACCGGAGTCGGGGGCGACATGAATATATTTGTTGTTGTCATAGTAGCGACTTTGGGTGCGCTGTGCGGGGCTTTCATAAATTATTTCCTGTCTCTATGGGTAGGGCGTCCCATAGTATATGCATTCGCAGACAGTAAATTCGGTCACGCGTGCCTGATCGACCGCGAGAAAGTTGACAAGGCAGAGGCTTATTTTGACAAGCATGGTGCAGTCTCAACCTTTGTAGGGCGTCTGATTCCCGCAATACGGCAGTTGATATCCATCCCGGCCGGGCTCTCGAGAATGAATATAGGGGTCTTTGCCCTTTTCACTGCATTAGGAGCGATGGTTTGGAATGCGATTCTTGCTGGTCTGGGCTATTGGCTGTCGTTGCATGTATCGCCCGATCAGTTGTTTGAGAAAGTCGAGCAATATAATGGATATCTGACATATGCAGGCTATGCGCTCTTCGGAGTTTGCATTCTATATATCCTATATAATGCCTTTAAGAAGAAAAACTACGCCAATCAGAAATAAAGATAAGGAAATGAAGATATCGCCGTCGTTGCTTGCCGCAGACTTTCTGAATCTCGGCAAGGAAATAGAAAAGATCAATGCATCGGAAGCAGACTTCCTTCATCTCGACGTAATGGATGGAGTGTTCGTTCCGAACATATCCTTTGGTTTTCCTGTTCTTCAGGGTGTGGCCCGCAAGTGCAGCAAACCTCTGGATGTGCATATGATGACGGTAGAGCCTGAAAAATGGATAGGGCATGTCAGAGATCTCGGAGCTGCGATCATGAACGTGCATCAGGAGGCTTGCCTTCATCTCTACAGTACTGTCCAGCATATTCATGAGGCCGGGATGATGGCGGGAGTAACATTGAATCCGGCCACACCGGTAGAGACTCTTATTGATATCATCCGGGAGCTTGACCTTGTATTGATAATGTCGGTAGAACCGGGTTTCGGAGGTCAGCCTTTTATCCGGCATACTCTCGACAAAGTAAGAAAGCTGAAGTCACTGAGAGATGCGAGCGGTTCGAAAGCTATGATCGAGGTAGACGGAGGAGTCAACGCCCGGACTGGAGAAGAGCTTGCAGCTGCAGGAGCGGATATTTTGGTTGCCGGCAGTTATGTATTTGGAAATGAAGATATGGGGGACGCTATCAGGAGTCTTAAGAACCTTTAGTCCGGATAAGGAAAGCCCTTGAAAGTAAATAATAACCTAACAACAACATCATGAAGAATCTATTCAGTAGTTTGATGCTGCTGCTCATCTTGGGAGGAATAACGTCATGCAGGAGTGAATCTGATCCTCTTGAAGACGGAAATCACCGCTCTCATGGTCTTAAAGACCCCAATATAAAGAAGACTGTGAGTATGTCTTTTGGTGGAGACTTCATATCTGAGTCGGAAGAGCCTCTTCTGAGAGCCGAGGATGGCGAAAAATACACCGCTGTCAATGTTTTCAGGACTGAGAAGAATACAGCTGACGCCAAGGAAGAGAAGTATGCATATGGTTTGTTTCAAAATAAAGACGAAATCAGCATAGATGTCGTGACCGGTTTTACTTACAGATTTGAATCCAGTATCCTGATCGATAGGGAGGATAAGCTATGGGTAAACGAAAATAATCATGCACAGCCATTTCAGATAAATTCGGAGCATAACTTGACAGGATCGAGTAAAAGTTATCACAAGAATCATCTGAATGAGTTCCAGTATGCCTCTCCTGAACAGGAAGATGCGAAAAGGGAATACATGCATCAGTTGAAATACGGAGAGGCGTATGTCGACGTCGGTCAAGGTATAAGTTCACGGTATGCCGCATATTGGTACCCTAGAGTTAAACGATTTTACGGAACGGCTGAATCCTTTGATCCGGGCTTGACTGATGGTGTGGAGATCAGTATGGAATATAAATGTTTCGGATTAAAATTTGAGGTAGTGGGATTGCCTGCCGGCACAAGTCTTACGGTTGAGGACATTACTAAAAAAGATGGGGTCAGGGAAAAGGAAGCTAAAGAACGTCTTCTGATTCCAAAAGATCTGGTGCTCTCCGAAGATAATAAAGAATGGGAGGGAACGTTCTCAATGAATAATCTTCTCGCTGATTCAGATAAGTTCGATCTAAAGTTCACATGGCATAAAGGAGGCAATGTGACGGAAACATTCGAGACAGAAGTTACCGTAAAGCCCAAGACAAGAAAGGTCTTAAGGATTAATATTAACGGAAATCCCAATTATACGACAAAAGGAAATATAACCTTCAATATGGAGAATGTAGATCTGATGAATGAAGTGCAGGAGGCAAATCAGACTTTTGAATGATCCACGATCCTTTATTTGCCGCTACGACGTGAAGGACGGGCAAAAAACTGATGGAAGATACTGTTGGAGGTGATGACACGCTCGCGGGTCTCGACATCGCGGAGAAGACGGTCGCGATCTTCCTTGGTAGAGGATTCTTCAGGATGCGCCATATGGCCGATCATCAGAAGCACCATTATCATTGCGATAAGAAGGATCACTACGAGCAATATTTTCAGGATTGTTATCATTGTATGTTCCGTTTTGAAG
>JAIECF010000172.1 GCA_029068655.1 Muribaculaceae bacterium
TGTGGAATGCGGATGTGGGGCTGTTTGCTTTACCGACGAATTGCCGTCGCCTGATAATCCGACAGGGCGGTGTGCATATCTTATGAATATTTATGTTCGTGAGCCGTTCCGGAAACATGGTATAGCACATCACGTCGTTTCGCATCTTATAGAGGTGGCTAAGAAGCGGGAATGCGGTAAAATTTATCTTGAAACTACTGCTGACGGTAAATCTGTATATAGTTCTTTGGGCTTCAAGGATATGCCCGATATGATGAAATATTATGAAGAAGATAATTGATATTGAAGATTTAAGCTGTCTTTGCAGCAGTCAGGTCAGCAAAGCCAGGATTGCATATATTCTTTATCCTATGGATATGTTAGCCGGCTGGATAGAGCCGGCGGCGCGGAAATATGGTGTCACTATAGTGGTAGTGACCGGTATGGACTGGCAGAATGTGTTCAGTCCATGGCCTGCTCCCGGTATGCCTAAATGCGATCCGGATTTCAAGGGAGAATCCCCTGAGTTTCTGAAGCTGTTGCAGGAAAAGGTAATTCCGCAGGTGGAGAGTGAATTGGGAATGGATGCTAACGTGGAGCGCAGCCTTGTCGGAGTGTCGATGTCCGGACTGTTTGCGTTGTGGCAATGGATGGTGTGCGACACTTTCCGCAACATTGCCTCCCTGTCCGGCTCGTTCTGGTATGAAGGTTTTATGGAGTGGATGAAATCTTGCACGATTCCTGCAAAAAGCGGCAAGGGATATTTCCTTCTCGGCGACCAAGAATCTAAGTCTAAGGTTTTTGGTACGGTCGGGGTAAATACTCAGGAGATTATTACATTGCTGCGTGAAGCCGGAATAGACGTGGAATTCCAGAGTGTTCCCGGCAATCACTATTCCGATCCCATTCCTCGCCTTGACCGGGCCTTCACTGCTATTTATCTGTAACTGGATGCTATAAAATAGAGCGACATCACACTAAAAAAGTGACGTCGCTCGAATGTTTTGAATAAGGGAATCCTGATGGCTTTCTAATTCCCTATTAAGGTTTTCTTTCCGTTCACGATGTATATCCCTGGTGAAAGAGGTCTTGACTCAATCGGATTGCCGTTTAGATCAAATACAGTATCGGTTTCTTTATCCGCATTGTAAATGGCAGCTATGCCTGCTGATGACACTAATGAAACTGTCAGTGAAATGCTTCCGCTGCCAAGAAACTGCCTTAGATTGTCAGCCGTCGCTCCATCGATTTTTCCTAACCGGGTATAGCTCCATGAATTGTTGCCATAAAAGATCACCATATTGTTGCCTTGATACAGCATGATGTCTCCCGGCTCAGTTGTAATCTGGGAGTTTGATGTCGTGAAGGATTGGAGAAGCTCTCCAACCTTCTCAAACCCGCCGTAGTCACTCATCTGGATAGTGATGGGTCCCTTTTCAAGCAGCGCCTTCAGTTCGCGTGTCGCGGCATTATCTACTAATGTCGCGGTCATCGTCTTTTCGCCTACTGTGAGCTGTATTTTGGTTTGAGAGAATGCCATAATTGATATTGCTGTCAGTATTGATAATAGAAATAGCCTTTTCATATTTTCTTTAGAACTTTAGCGGGAATCCCACCTACGATCGTGCGTGCCGGGACATCCTTGTTGACGACTGCTCCGGCTGCTACCACCGCTCCTTCGCCTATAGTGACACCCTGCAGGATGGTTACATTCGCACCTATCCAGACCTTGTCTCCGATTTTCACAGGAGCCGGAATCATATCCGCCCTCCTGTCTGGATCCATGGCATGGTTAAGAGTGGCGATCACGCAGTTATGCCCCACAAGGACATCGTCGCCGATGGTTATTCCACCCTGATCCTGAAACTTGCATCCCGAGTTGATGAAGACGCGTTTTCCGAACCTCATATTCTTGCCGCAGTCGGTATAGAATGGTGGAAACAGTCCGAAACTATTGTCTATCTCCGTTCCTGTCAGTTCCGACATAAGGGATATGATCTCCTCATGATTATGATAAGCATTATTGATCTGCATCGTTATGCGGATAGCTTCCTGGCTGAGCTCATGCATCTTGGCATGGATCGGCGAACCTCCGGGGATCACATCCCCGGAGTCCATGATACGGATGAATTCTTCTGTCGTCATTTCAGATTCTCTTTATAAAATGCCGCGATTTCATCAAAAGGAATGATGTCGACCTGGTCGTAAAGGTCGCAATGGCTTGCCTCCTTGATGGTCAGCATCTGTTTGTTGTCGCCCTTGAGCTTGGCGAATGTATCCTTGCCGAAGTAGTAGGAATGAGCCTGGGCGCCATGTACGATGAGCACCGCATTGTCAAGTTCGTCGGCATATTCAAAGAACTTGAAATTTACGAAAGGAAGTGCTGAAGTGGCATTCCAACCGTCGGTTGAGTTGCCTGATCTTGGATGAAAACCCCTTGGTGTCTTGTAATAGGCGTGGTAGTCCTTTACGAACTGAGGAGCATCCTCTGGTAGTGGATCCACTACGCCTCCGGCCCTGGAATATGTTCCGGCGCGGTAATCCTCCGTACGCTGTTTGGCCATTGCATTGCGTTTGGCATTACGCTGTTCTTTGGAATCCTCGGAGTCAAAATATCCGTTTGCGTTTACTCGGGTCATGTCATACATGGTTGAAGCTACGGTTGCCTTGATGCGAGGGTCATTTATCGCTGCTTGAATGGCGATACCACCCCAACCGCATACGCCAAGTATACCGATGCGGTCTGCATCCACATTCGGCTGAGCAGACAGAAAGTCTACTGCTGCGGAGAAGTCCTCTACATTTATGTCGGGCGATGCAACCCTGCGTGGCTTGCCTCCGCTTTCCCCGGTGAATGATGGGTCGAATGCAATTGTAAGATAACCGCGCTCTGCAAGCTGCTGGGCGTATAGCCCGCTGGATTGCTCTTTGACTGCGCCGAAAGGTCCGCTTACGGCTATTGCCGGAAGTTTACCGGAAATCCCCTTCGGGATATACATGTCGGCAGCAATGGTGATGCCATAACGGTTTACGAAAGTCACCTTACGGTGGTCCACTTTATCGCTCTTAGGGAAAACCTTGTCCCATTCCTGGGTCAGATCAAGTTGCTCGATTGGAGCCAAAGACATGTTGGTATTCGAATTATTCATAGTCTGGGAGTTTGACGTCAACGACACTGCAAGCAGCATCATCGCGCTGAATATTTGTTTCTTCATAAAAGATCAAATTCTTAACTGACTGCAAAGTTACTCAGTAATATTGACACAGATTTACCCCAATTACTGAAATACCGCCCACAATCACGGATAGACCATCTGCTTGATAATTATTCCAGTGGATGACCTATAGAAGTTGAGGGGCGCGGATAATTCCGTGCCCCTGGCTTTATCATTTTCCGGTCTAATGTTATTTTGACTGATTGAACAGCCAGTCGCAGACTGGCGATAATTTGTAGGCGAAATTGAAGGAAGCCATGTGCACCATTCCTTTCCCATCCTTCGGAAGCACCGTGTTGCCTTCAAAAGTTATAAAGTTCCGGGGCTCTCCCTTTGCGAGCAAAGCCGATGCAAGTGAATCCTGTTCAGCCTGTGGAAGGCGTGCGCTCCAGGTAGCTTCGGCAAATGGCGCATTCTCTTTTTTCAGGAGAGCTTTGAGCTGGTCGGCCCCTCCTGTAGCTTCCTTGTCACCTCCTGCTGTGATGTAGACAAATTTCTTGTCCTTGAAGCCATCCATTTTAGCTACGTCCCACTGACAGCTGACAAACATGGATGCGGCAAAAATGTCAGGATACTTTATATTGAAGTATAGCGACATCATTCCTCCCATTGATTGCCCGGTGGTGTAAAGACGGTTAGTATCGACCTGTTCCTTCCCGACAATGTCCTTTAGCAGTTCGATGGTCTCGTCTACCTCGGGCATAGTCTGCCACTCGTTGTCAACGGTTATATAGGAATATTGTGGCACAAGCACATATGCAGGGTGTTTCTCCTGAAACTCTGGGGCGGCCCATACAAGTCCGCCGTATCCCTGAATCAACGGTGTCAGTGGATCAGGCCCTGGTGTGCTGGCATCAGCCATAAACAGCACAAGAGGGTACCTTTTACCAGCCTCTGGATTCTTTGGAGTGAAGAGATTATACTGGAGAGAGTCACCTTTTTCGTTCACAAACACATACTGCTTGAATGAAGGGACCGTCTCGTCGATAAGTGCCTGTAGCTCCGGCGACGGAGTCGGGCGATGGCCCCCGCCCATTCCCGGTCCCCCTATCTGGGGTCCCCCTTGGGGCCTGTCATCAGATGATTTGTCGGATTTGTTGGATGAGCAGCCGGCAAGAAGCAGGGCCGTCAATGCGAATAGAAGTGCTGTTTTTTTCATAAGACGTTTATTTATATCTCATAGAACAATCAACGCATGCGCAGTTTGCATATTTTAACACTTAGGTTTGTTTCGCCTGTAAATTCGGTCGATATTTCAAACGGGCTAACGGCATGTCTCCTTTACTCAACTTTCGGATTTAGGATTTCCTTCTCTGCCTCTTTGCTTTCTCCCTGACGAGTGACATAAGCATGCCCTCTAAATGAACAAGTCTTACATGTAAGCGGCTTACGAATTTCTACATGTAGTTGTCGATGGCCTCGATGTAAATCTGCACCCAGTTTACTTTCTCAATGCTTTTATGATCTTTGCGAAGCTCCTGAAGTGGCATCATGAAGTGTAGCGGGAAGGCTGTCCCATGTGTTGTAGTGTATGTATTCCGGTTTCCACTTGTCTTTGGGCGTTGTCTCTCCTGCGGGATATCCAACGCATAT
>JAIECF010000173.1 GCA_029068655.1 Muribaculaceae bacterium
CATATATGCTAATTGTCAAATTATCAATAGGTATAAGCTTGCATCTGCTCTGGTTTGAAATTAGATATGAAGTCTGCATGCTTTGTGCATTCAGCCTGACCATACTTCACATATACTTCCAGCGACTTGTCAAAAACTTCGTCGCGTCCTGCTTCTTCAAGAAGAAGGCAGCCCATCACTGTATGACCAGCCATTTCTACTAGTCGACGTGCCATAAAGTCTGTATACGCCTGATCCTTAACTTCAAGCACACTCTTCACTGCTGCTTCATACTGTTCTGTCATTTCATCAAGAAGTTTCTTTGATTCAGCATGTTTTTCGGCTACTTCTTCAGTCAGAGACTCCTTGATAAAGTTGAGGTATGTGCCTGTTGTGACATGGCGGATAGCGGCCACCACCTGAAGCTGTGTAGTTCCTTCATAGATGCTTGTGATGCGGGCATCACGATAGAGGCGCTCACACTTATAGTCTTTCATGAAGCCGCTGCCTCCATGAATCTGTATGCAGTCATAGGTATTTTGATTGCAGAATTCCGAACCCATGCCCTTGGCGAGAGGAGTGAAAGCATCGGCAAGCTTACTATAGGCCTTGGCTTCGAGTTTCTCTTCCTTAGTGAGAGGACGTTCCTTTGCTATATCATCATAAATTTTGTAGATATCCACAAATCGTGCACATGCATACAGAAGCGCACGGCTTGCGTCGAGTTTTGCCTTCATGACACTGAGTATCTCGGCAACAGCAGGGAATTCTATGATTGCCTTGCCAAACTGCTTACGGTCTTTCGCATAATCGAGAGCTTCACGATAAGCAGCTTCTGAGATACCAACACTTTGGGCTGCAATGCCGAGGCGGGCTCCGTTCATAAGTGCCATTACATACTTGATAAGTCCAAGCTTACGGCTACCGCATAGTTCTGCAGGGGCATCCTTATATACAAGTTCACATGTGGGACTTCCCTTGATACCCATCTTGTTTTCAATACGGCGAACATTTACTCCTCCATTTCGTTTATCGTAAATAAACATCGAGAGGCCACGACCGTCTTTTGTGCCTTCTTCAGAGCGGGCAAGTACCAGATGTATATCCGAGTCTCCATTGGTAATGAAGCGCTTTACTCCGTTGAGCACCCAGCTTCCGTCCTCCTTTTGGGTAGCTTTGAGCATTACGCTCTGAAGGTCTGAGCCGGCGTCAGGCTCAGTGAGATCCATACTCATTGTCTCGCCTTCGCATACGCGCTTGATGTAGCGTTCTTTCTGGTCTTCATCTGCGAATTCGTAGATTGTCTCTGCGCAGTCCTGAAGTCCCCAGAGGTTTTCGAATCCCGCATCGGCGCGGCTCACGATGTCTGCGGCCATGATATAGGGAGTAATAGGAAAGTTGAGACCTCCGAGGCGACGGGGCATGGACATACCCATGAGTCCAGCCTTGCGGCATGCCTCAAGATTCTTCTTTGTGCCCTCAGCGTAAATCACGCGGTTGTTTTCAACACGCGGACCGCTATGGTCTACTTCCTCTGCATTTTCGGCGATCACGTCTCCACAGATTTCGCCTACTACTTCCAGTACTTTATCATATGAGTCCATAGCGTCCTCGAAGTCAAGAGGAGCATAGTCATATTTGTCTGCATCGGCGAAATTTCTTTCCTTGAGTTCCACGATCTTCTTCATCAATGGATGCTGAAGATGTGATTTGAGATTGGGATTATCGGTATAAAAGTTAGCCATGGCTTATTTGGAATTCTTTTTGTAATACTTGATTAGCTTCGGCACTATATCTTCCATCTTACCTGTGATCACGATATCAGCGATAGTATTGATCGGTGCGTCGGGATCTGAGTTGATGGAAATAATAAGGCTTGAGTCCTGCATGCCGGCGATGTGTTGGATCTGTCCGGATATTCCGCATGCTATATAAAGTTTAGGACGTACTGTTACGCCGGTCTGACCTATCTGCCGGTCATGATCTACCCAGCCTGCGTCCACCGCTGCACGGCTCGCTCCCACTTCAGCGCCGAGCACATCTGCAAGCTGCTGCAGAAGATCAAAGTTTTCCTTCGAACCGACTCCGTAGCCACCTGCTACAATTATAGGACTGCCCTTAAGATTCACTTTTGATTTCTCAACGTGACGGTCAATGATATCTACAATAAAATCAGTATTTTCAGTATATTTATTGACATCGAGGTCTACAACCTTTCCGGTATAATTGGAGTCACGTACCTCCTTTTTCATGACACCTTCACGCACGGTAGCCATCTGCGGACGACAATCGGGATTGACGATAGTTGCCACAATGTTTCCACCAAATGCAGGACGGATCTGATACAGAAGATCCTTATATTCCTTGCCTGTCTTTGCATCGGTATAGTCACCGATCTCAAGTGACGTGCAGTCGGCGGTTAGGCCGCTGTGGAGAGCGCTTGATACACGAGGACCCAGATCACGTCCAATTGAGGTCGCACCCATGAACGCAATGCGAGGTTCAATCTCTTTGAAGAGATTGATGAGTATTGAACTGTGAGGAAGTGATGTATAGGGATAGAGACGCTTGTCTTCTACTTTGTAGAGAGTATCTACACCATAAGGCATCACTTGCTTTTCTATATCTTTAAGGTTGTCGCCTGCCACTACTGCTTCAAGCTTGATACCAAGTTTATCGGCCAGCTGGCGTCCTTTGGTGAGGAGCTCCAGGCTCACATCAGCGACTTTGCCGTCTTCGTATTCAAGATATACGATAAGATTGTTCTTGTCTGCCATAATT
>JAIECF010000174.1 GCA_029068655.1 Muribaculaceae bacterium
ATTCAAGGCTGGTAATTAGGAGGTCATTCTGAAAATCCTCGATAATATCTCGGCGACCAAGAAAGTTACTGAATCAGTTTTTGTGTCCTGGAGTCCAAGCTGGTGATGTACTTCTGAAGATTCTGGAGTTTCACAAAATACTACCCCAACCTCAGAGTTCATGATATCACTAGTCAGATCCCCAGACTCGATAACTCCTCTAATCCTTTTGGTATCCTCAGAATAAATTAGAAGATCAACCCCGGTAGCTTCCCAAGGTATACTTTCTAGAGTCTCGAGGATTTCTTGGTCCTTTGCATTCTCAGGGACAGACAAAACAATAGTTAATTCCATTTCTCAAACTTATTTTTAAATTCTGATTTTTCACGCACCCAAACTCGATGTTCCTGGTTTTCGATGTATTTCCCCTCCGAAGTTAAATCCATAAGGGCCATATACACAACACACTCTTCCCATTCTCGAGTTTGTGAATTTTTCATTTTACAATTCAGGGACAAGATTTGGTAAAGATTTCCTGTCCCCTTGTATCTCACTATGTCTAAGTTTTTCATCATCTTTAGGGTTCTCGGGTGTTCTGAGAAGAGTTTTAAGACTTTTTCTCCCAGATCTTATTCACCCCAGTTAGAACCGCAGAAAGTTGATGTTTTGTATACCCCAGGATTAATAATAAAGCTCCTAAGGATAAAATTAGCTTGACAATATCTTTCATACATCTATAAGGAAAAGAAAGGAACTCAGGATTTTCTCCCAAGGTCCTTTCAGGTATATTCCTCTATAGGTTATTGTAGTATTCAGCCTCTTTTTCAGCCCGAAGGAGTCTAAAGAATCTGGACACTGCATTTTCAGTTGTCACCTGATATCTCTTTCTATCACCAGGTTCTTCGGGAAGTCCATAAGATAGAATGAAATCATCTAAGGTGAAGGTTGCTTTCTCAAGGATCAACCCTAAAGTCGGATTAAAAACATAATCCTTTGCTTTTCCTGACTCGAAGGTTGCCAAAGTCATGTGGGGTTTATACTCTGGAAATTTAGTTGAAACTCCATAGTGTCCTTTTAGTCCGGTATGCAAGATTTGAAGGGTATCATAGAGTGGAGTATCAGGCTGCAAAACCAAAACGAGGAAATCTTTATCCTCCCCGGGGAAAACTCCGAGGCTAAAATACTCTGTAACTGGCTTTGGGGTCTGGGCCTTAAACTCCGAGATTAAGTTTTCCCAGTCTGACTCTCCGAGGATAGTTTCCATAATCTCAGGGAGTTTTTCTCTCGGGATTTCTTGGCCCTCAGAATAAAGAACGGTCAGATGCGAATCTCTCTCAATCCCGGGGTCAATCAAATCCTCGGACTTGAAGGCAGCCATAAAATCCACTCCAGTATAAAGAGTGCATCCAAGCATTATACAGCTATTCATCATTTGTTACCTCCTTTCTCCCCTTTAAGTCCATACTTGCGTTTCATATCCTCGATAGATGTCTTAAGAGCACTACCACCTTGAGCATATCCCTTGTTATCCACTACCATAAGACCAAGAGCCATCAGGTTATCCAAGAATCTTTGGTTCTGTTCTTTCTCAGAATCCTCACGGTAAGTATGAATAAACTTCTTGACATTTCTTGAAAGGAGAGCAGATAACTCCATCTCACCAATCTTTTGTCCGTCGGGTCTGTATCTTCCTCGGCCAGATATAGGTTCCTGTCTCTTGATGTTGGTAACTAGGTCTGAAGTTACCTTATTGGAATAACTCGGTATATGGTAGAGGAGAAGCATATTCACGTTTCCAGCCATCAAAGGTTTCTCTACTTTCCGATATTTTCCTTCCATCTCGGAGACAATTTTCTTATACTCATCATCCGGAAGTTCTCTCTGAAGTTCCTTAAGATCAGCCATATCTGTTTCGGGAAGATAAACGTCAGAATCCATAGTAACCTCAAGATAGTCCATAAGATCCTGGATTTTCTCTGGAGTATACTTGGAGAAACACCCGACATTAAAGTAATAAACGTCTTCAATCTTAGAATTCTCATGGAGCTTGATAAAATCATCTACATCCATAGAATCATATCTCCCTGGGTATACTTTCTTGAGAAGAGGCATGATTTTCTTTCGGCCGGCCACAGTTTTCTTGTATTGGTCAACCAGGTCATGAGCTTTGACTGCACAGTTTCCGAGGGCGACTTCTGCGATGACACTGGGGATCTTCCTGTTGATTGTCGAATATGGATTCATAATGAGTTCTACTGTTTTCCCATTAACCACAGGCATCTGAGAGTCAGGAAGAACAACAGAAACTACACCTTTACCTCCATATCTATTCGAAATTTTATCCCCACTTCCAGGCCGATGAATCTTGATAAGTCTCACTCTAACCTGATAAACTGTCTTATATTCCTTCGGATCTACATCAAGGGGCTTAAGTCGGTCTGATGCTACATACTCAGGGAATTTATCATAGATTACCTTTCGATCCATAGACTTCATATACTTATCTATTTCAGCCTTACTTTCCCTGGCCCAAGTATAATCAGGTGCCTTAACATTTCTGGGAATCTTCGGCTTAGGATTTTCCTGGATCATAACATCAGACACATAGGCCTCATCAATGTTATTCGGGACCTTAAGGTGCTGCTCGACGGTATACTCAGAAATATCCCGACCCTCCTCATCCTTGTGAAGACTGCCAAGCTTATCTTGTAGCATTTGGTTGATCTGATCTATCTTGACGGCCTTGTAAAGAGTAACTACCGAATCTTTAGATTTTACTCTAGTTCCGATAGGGGCAATCCATTTAAGACACGTGGTGGTTTTGATATCTATAGTCAGATCAATTATTCCGTAGGACTTAAGTCTGTCTGAATATGACTCGGAGATAACAACTGCGTCCTCATGAACTAATCCTTTGTAAGCAGAGTAGAGAACAAACGTGTTAATACCAGATTTGATAGTCTCGGAGGTAACCTCGTGAGATCCGGTGATAACATCTCCTTTCTTAACTTTCTGACCAACTTTTACTTTGGGTTCAGTCCAGACGGCTACATCATTGAGACTCTGAATTGCAGTTCTCCTGGGTATCTTGGTTATGTCTCCGGAGGGTAAGGTAATCTCAACGTCAGATTCGGTGATAGCAGTAACTTTTCCCTCGGGGTGTTCAAATTT
>JAIECF010000175.1 GCA_029068655.1 Muribaculaceae bacterium
AATGACTTAAGTTTATGATTTGTCAATCGCTTATTATAAAGGTATTTAAATCCTTAAAATTAGAAATGAATAAGATAATGTTTCTGGGGGTAGGAAGGCTCGGATGTAAAATAATCTATGGAATTCGACAAGCGACTAATCAATCTTATATCAGTGACGCCTTATATGTGTTTGCGGACTGTAACTCACATGACTTGTATCGATATAATGGTTATAGAAGTGTTCTATTGGACAGATGTTCCAATAAGTTTCCTCGGAAGTATTTGATGATGTGGAACAGTTGATAATCGAGGCCGGAATGAGTGGCTCTACAGGATCTGAGTTCTCGGTTCTGGCTTTGGCTGCCGCTCGTTCTTTCGGGATTAAAATAATTTCAATGATTGGGATAATTGGGTTTGTATGTGAAGGTAAAGGGAAGGTATTACGTTCGATATATAGTCTCAAAAAGATTCGGAATATGCCCGGGGTATCTTTATCGATATGCAATATGGGAAAGATCGTCGCTAAATATGGTGATGGCGATGTAATATCTGCTCTTGAGAAGGTAGATGAAGAAATAATAAATACAATTGAAGGACATGTTATAATACCCACTCGATATATGAGTACCTTCGCAGTCAACCAATACATTAGACTCGTTGATTTTGTATATATTGTCACCCTTTAGGGGAAAGAATTTAGGAAAACTTTCCCCTAAAGGGTGACATTTCTGTGAAAGTATGGTGTAATACCGGATTTTTTAATTAAATTTGCATCTATAATCATATTTGCAAGACCATGACAGACTTCAACCTTATCACATATATGAACGAGGAGCTACGCAGGACTCCCACTGCCTTCCGCCGCTATATGTACGACCGCATCCTTTGGGAAGACCGTATGGTCGGTCTTGTCGGTCCGCGCGGCGTGGGAAAGTCCACCATGGTGAAGCAGCATATCCTTCTTCAACCCGACAGGGAGCAATGGCTCTATGTATCAGCGGATAATTCCTATTTCTACAATCATACGCTCATCGGACTTGCCGACGAATGGGTAAAGGAAAACGGACGGCATCTAATAATCGACGAAGTCCACAAGTATAAAGGCTGGTCGCGTGAGCTGAAGCAGATATATGATACTCATCCGGAATTGCAAGTGATATTTACCGGCAGTTCCGTTCTCGACATACATCAGGGTGTCGCGGATCTAAGCCGTCGGGTATTGATGTTCCACATGCAGGGACTCTCTTTCCGCGAATACCTTAAGATGTCGAAGGATATAGATTTTCCTGTATACTCATTGGATGAGATCCTGCACCATAAAGTTGAAATGCCGATCGACTTCCATCCTCTTCCGCTTTTCAGGGAGTATCTTGCCAAAGGATATTATCCGTTCAGCAACCTTCCCGGATATGAGCTCCGTCTTCAGCAGGTGATGACACAGACTCTCGAGGTTGATATCCCGCAGTATGCAGGAATGAATGTCTCTACATCAAGGAAACTTGCACGACTTCTCGCCATCCTGTCGGAATCTGCTCCCTATAAACCCAATATGGGCAATCTGACCGTAGAGTTAAGCGTGAGCAAGAATGATCTGCCTGACTATCTTGTCTATCTCGAAAAGGCCGGGCTCATAGCTCAGCTCCGCGATGAGACGGGTGGGTTGAGAGGCTTAGGAAAGGTAGAGAAGATATTCATCGACAATTCAAACCTCATGTATGCTCTGAAGGGGCGGAATACCAATATAGGCAGTGTGCGCGAGACTTTCTTCTACAACCAGATGCGTGTCAACAATGACGTAATAGCTGCCAAGAACACTGATTTCCGCATCATGGATTATATATTCGAAGTAGGAGGAGCAAAGAAAGGTCATAGGCAATTGGAGAATGATCCCAACGGCATAGTAGTACGCGATGACATCGAATTCGGCCATGCCAACATCGTCCCCCTTTGGCACTTCGGCCTCAATTACTGATATCTGTGTTGGAGTTTCTCTTAAGCTTTTGTAAAGACAATGCCACTGAACCGCGCTATATTGATTCGAATCTCGACCATCGACCGATGTCTGCAGAATAAGTATTGGCGCTGGACAATCAACGACCTGATCTTCAATTTCAAGGCTTCATGAATCCTCGCTAATCTGTCCAGCTGTAAATATTTTTGCTTCTTAAAGTAATAATGTGTATCTTTGTAAAAATTTTTAGCGTCATGGATGAACTGAGATACCCGATAGGAATGCAGACCTTTTCAAAGATAATCGAGGAAGGTTATGCTTATGTGGACAAAACAGGATACATCAAAACACTTCTTAGGCAAGGTCAGTATGTATTCCTTAGCCGTCCACGCAGGTTTGGCAAAAGCCTGCTGCTCTCCACCTTGGAGGCTTATTTTGAGGGGAGACGTGAACTTTTTAAAGGACTTGCTGCCGACCGCATGGATCTGGATTGGACTCCGTCGCCTGTACTACGTTTCGACTTTAATGCTGAAAACTTCAGCCTTGAAAACGGACTTGAGATGTTGATCGATGGGTACCTGTGGAGCTTTGAGCAAATATATGGGAAAAGATCGGATAAACAACTGTCGGTTTCACAGCGGTTCAAGAACCTCATCCAGGCAGCTTACGAACAGACCGGGCGCCCGGTTGTCATATTGGTAGACGAATACGATAAGCCATTGCTTGATATTCAGGAAAACAAAGAACTGTTTGAAAAGAACCAACGGATACTTAAAAGCTTCTACGGCAATCTCAAGAGTATGGACAGGTATATTCGTTTTGCCTTCATCACCGGAGTTGCCCGCTTCAGCAAGGTTAGTATCTTCAGCGACCTCAACAACCTTAAGGACATATCGATGGACAATACCTATGCTGACATATGCGGCTGGACAGAGTGTGAGTTGATTAGTATTTTCCGACCCGGAATCGAGAGGTTAGCACAGAAACGAGATGAAGACTTCGACACGACCCTGAAGGCAATGCGTGATTACTATGACGGCTATCTATTCGCAGATGAGGGCACTCGGCTTTACAATCCCTTCAGTGTGCTCAACGCACTTGACAAGATAAAGATCGATCCCTATTGGTTTGAAACCGGTACTCCGACTTTTTTGGCAAGATGGGTGAGGAACAATGGCATAGACCCGAGGGAGATAAACGGCCAAAGCGCTACGAAGGACGAGCTCATTACCGTCGGATTCGACGAATGGGATCCGGTGCCGCTCATGTTCCAGACAGGGTATCTCACCATCGGACACTATGACAGAATCTCCGAGTTATATGACCTCCGTTTCCCAAACAGAGAGGTAGAGATAGGATTCTTTAAGCATCTGTTGCGTTGCTACGCTCCGCTTACGACAAGACGTGGCAGTGGCCTTGAGTTCACAAGTTTTAGGAAAGACCTTTTCCGTGGAGCTATCCATGACTTCATGGAACGCCTTGCTACCCTCTTGAAGGATCTTCCAGGGGAAGACCATAAAGAATCTACTTATCGTGCCGTCACTTATCTGCTTGCCGTACTCTGCGGTACACCAGCAATCGCCGAGCACCACGGATATCAGGGGCGCAGCGATATCGAGGTCTTTGCCGGCGATTTTGTTTATGTCTTCGAGTTCAAATACAATAAAAGCGTGGGGGAAGCAATGGCGCAGATTCATTCGCGTGACTATGCCGGACGATATGCGTTTGATTCTCGCACCGTCTATCTTATAGGAGCCAACTTCAACGAGAAAAAGGAGGAACGAGGCTTCAATTATGAAATCGAAAAGATGACAAGGTAGATACTTTAAGATGTTAAAGTAACTTGTTTCTACATTTAGCGGGTTAACTCCTCAATCCGATATTCGAGCTTCCTTTCATCCTTTTTCTCCACATAGTTGGCACCGATCAGATATATCTTCCTGTTGTCTTTCCCATATCGCCCCGCATAGTCGCGTGAATATATCTGCTCCATGGCTTCCTGAAGACTCTTGTTATATTTGAACTCAAAGAGATAGACATAGTCATGAGTCAATACCTCGAGATCGCTCCTCCCTTTGTATGAGTGTCGCTCCGGTATGGCTTCCGTTCCTGAAAGCACGCAAAGAAGGTATGTTATGGCCCTATATGTTGATTCCTGATGGTCTTCGCCAGGCAGACTCTTGAAAATCGCCTCAAGCCTCTCCATAAACGATTCCGGTTCTCCGTCGAATAGGTCGTCCTTGAATCTCTCCACATTGAAGGGACTATCTGCTTTCTCTGTCGATGGAATATAAAGCGGCAGGAGGTTTTCTGCAAATCCCACTTCCACCTCCCGGTTTGGAAAACATAGAGTGTATCTTTGTCTTCGGAAATCATAGGAAGAGATAGTAAGGTAGCCTGTCTGGAACATGAGGGCGGTTATATTGTTGGTACCTACAGCGATTAGCCTGCTGTAAGTTTGGGTCTGTCCGTCGAGCGACTGCAGGTTGATTCCTGACTTCTTAATTCTTTTCGCTATGAATGTCGGTGTGCCTGACTCAAACCAATATGGCTTGATGATCTTGCTGTAGAGGGCTTTCATGACGCTGTAGGGATTATACATCCGCGTTCCTTCTTCGCTGAAGAGATATCCGTCATAGTAGTTGCGGAGTTCCCTGACTGTCTGCTCTGGTGTTTCGTGGCGTTTCCGTGCCAGTTCCGCTATACCGGTGCTGAAATTTGAAGTCAATTCCTCTTCTGTCCATCCGCATATCTCCTGAAATTGCTCATACATAGAGATATCGTTGAGATTGTTGAGGTCGCTGAAGATGCTCACCTTACTGAAGCGGGCTACTCCCGTAAGCATCCCGAACTCGATGTAATCATCCAGCGATTTCAGGTTCGAGAAGAATCCCTTGAGCATGTTCTGTCTCTTTTCGTAAAGTTCGCTGTCCTCCTCCAAGTTCAGTAGTGGTTTGTCGTATTCATCCACCAGAATTACAACCTTTTTCCCCGTCTTGTTGTGGACTCCTCGGATGAGCCTTTCAAAACGGGTCACTATATTTATTGAAGTATCATAGGATAGGCCATAGATAGTTTCGTATTGGTCCAGATGTTCTTTAAGCTTTTCCTCCAGTCCGTGGGGCTGGTCATACTTGCCGTTGTTGAAGTCGAAATGAAGCACCGGCCTCGGAGTCCAGTCCATATCCAGACTGTCAATGGCAAGACCTTTGAAAAGTTCACGATGCCCCTCGAAATACGCATGGATGGTTGAGAGCAGAAGACTCTTGCCGAAACGGCGCGGTCTACTCAGGAATATGTATTGTCCTTCCTTCACCAGTTTAGCGACAAAAAATGTCTTATCTACATAAGTATATCCTTCCTGAATGATTTTCTGGAAGGATTGAATGCCGATAGGGTATACGCGCCCGTCAATAGTCTGCTCTGCCATAATCTTCGGTTTTATCTTGCAAATATAACGCTTTTCTCATTAATTTCCAAATCAATGCTAATAATTATGTTTGGTGAGAAATTGATTAAGATACAGGATTTTTTCATTAAATTTGTACTCTGAAAAAATTCACACTCCACTGTGTAAAATGTAAAGACATGTATAATAGGTCAGAATATCAAGTTATTAAAAGCAGGATGGAAGAGCCACGCAGATTCACGCGTAGGGTAGTAAATATTGCTGTCAGTACAATATAACCGTGTTTTTCATTGTTTTTTAGACAGGAGTACATTAGTGCCTTATGTTCCTTCTGTACCTCTGTCTAAAAAAACGATAAAATGAAAGATTTTGCAGCAATAGATTTCGAGACTGCCAACGGCAGCCGTTCCAGCGTATGCAGTGTCGGTATCGTCATAGTCCGCGAAGGCGAGATCGTCGACCGCTTCTACAGCCTCATTCGTCCTACACCCAATTACTATAGCTATTTCACAACCCGTATCCACGGCCTTACCCGCGAGGACACTGACTCTGCCCCCGTATTTCCCGATGTATGGGCTCAGGTAGCCGACCGGCTCGAAGGCCTTCCTCTCGTAGCCCACAACCGACCCTTCGACGAAAGTTGCCTTAAGGCTGTCTTCAGGACTTATCAGATGGACTACCCTGACTATCCCTTCTTCTGCACGCTTGCCGCCTCCCGCCGCTGCCTCCGGCTCCCCAACCATCAGCTGCATGTTGTTGCAGCCGCCTGCGGCTATGACCTCACCAACCATCACCATGCCCTCGCCGACGCTGAGGCCTGTAGTTTCGTGTGTATTGAGATACAAAGAAGATATGGTTGGGAAGTGTTTGCAAATCAAAAATATAAATAATTTTTGTATTGCTGTGCCATAGATACAATCACATACACTGTGTTAAACATCCTGCTCATCCTCTATGGAATAGTTCTGGTGACTCCTTTGTAAATATTTTACCTGCTGCGATTCTTGCACATCCGGGATTTTATGTTTATCTTTGCGTCGCGACATTTTACGCAGTTGACTGCGTAAAAATACGCACTCTACTGCGTAAAATGTAAAGATATGTATAAAAGGTCTGAATTTCATTTGATTAAGGAGAGGCTTGGCGCGACCTGCTTCACTACTTCAGAGCATAAGGAGGTTCCCCGCATGAAGGTGTACAGCACCAACGACGCGGCTCTTTGGAGCCTCGACGCGATATACATGCAGGAGGTGATACCGCAAGACTGACGACAACAACGACACAATGACAACAACAATGACAACATTAAACTTCATCGGCGGCCTCGGCCTTTCAGAGGTACTGGTAATAGCTCTTGTAGTACTCCTCTTCTTCGGAGGAAAGAAAATTCCCGAACTCATGAAGGGTCTCGGAAAAGGTGTGCGCTCCTTCAAAGATGGCATGAAGGAGGTAAAGTCGGGTCTTGACGACGACGATAAGGAGGAGACAAAGACGGAAGAGGAAAAGAAGTAAGGCGATGTCGGAATCGTCCGGAAAAAATTCAGAAGATGCCGGAATGACCTTCTGGGACCATCTTGATGTGCTTCGCGGTGTATTGCTGCGCAGTCTCGTCGTCGTACTCATATTCACTGTTTTTGCTTTCTGCCTTAAGGAAGAAGTCTTTGCCGTGGTGCTCGCTCCTAAATCGCCTGATTTCATCCTCTATCGTCTTCTGTCGGAATTGTCCGCGAGACTGGGATTCAGTGTTGTAGACACATTCGATGTCGCGCTTATCAACACCGGATTGGCCCAGCAGTTCATGATCCACATGAAGACGGCTTTCTGTGTGGGCCTGATTGTCGCCTCGCCTTACATCCTGCATCAGGTTTTTAGCTTTGTTTCTCCCGCTCTCTACGAGAAGGAACGGAAATATTCGGTCAGACTGTTGATCAGTGGATATATTATGTTTCTGGTAGGAGTGGCGTTGAGCTATTTCATAATCTTCCCTCTCACGTTCCGCTTCTTGGGCACATATCAGGTTGCCCCTGACGTGACCAATCTCATATCCCTCGAGTCATACATGAGCGTTCTGATCATGCTTTGTCTCTTTATGGGGCTTATGTGCGAGCTGCCTGTGCTCGCATATATAGCGACGAAAGCCGGAATCATCGATTCCGGCTTCCTTAGGAATTACAGGCGGCACGCCATACTGGTTATCCTCGTGGTGTGTGCGATCATCACGCCCACTTCCGACGCCTTCACTTTGCTGATAGTGTCGCTGCCAATATGGCTTCTATATGAAGCCTCTATACTTATATCCCGTTCTGCGCGCGGGTAGCGTTATTTCCCGGCCTCATCCTTGATCTTGGCAAGAGCCTCGATCGGGGTATATGTGTTGCGGGCTTTCGGATTGAATGTGATGGTGACCGTATCGCTGTTGGCGATATAGCTTACATACATGTTGGTGCTGTCGTTACCGACGGTCACAGGTATGCCGGTCTTGTCTGTAGCCACGTATACGCTGTCTTCCTTCTGGAAGCTCTTCTCGAGCATCAGGATATGCTTGATCTTGGTGCGGTTGCCGTTTTCGTATACGAAGACCACCGACTGGTCGGGACTTAAGGCGTAGATCACACGTCCGTCAAACTGTCCTTTACGGCTGTCTTTGCCCTTGATGTCGAAATATGTTGCATCATAGATACCGCTTTCCACCGGCTGTTCGGCTGCGAAAGCTTCGTTGGCGGCCTGCGCCTCGGCTTCCTTTTCCTTATTTGCGTTGCCGCCGCAGGAAGCCATGATGAATGCGAGGCCGCAGAGTCCTAAGAATTTCAATGTTTTCATGTCTTTTCTAATAATTTGGGTTTATATTCACATAGTTATAACGTCGTTTCTACTTGAAAAGTTATACTGAAGAGATTCTCATAGTTCAAAATTATGCATTATGGATTATGCATTATGAATTGGAAAGACAACTTTTGTCCTCCAGGCGTGTTATTAAGGTAAAGGAGGATAGCGGATATGGATGGGGGAGGTCTCTCCATAATTGTTGTACCACCATTAAAACTCATTGACTATGGACGTTAAGATCAAGGCAATCCACTTCGACATCAGCGACAAACTCGAAGCCTTCACCAACAAGAAAATCGAAAAACTCGTCCGCAGGTTTGATGCCATAGGCGGCGTAAACGTCAACTATACACTCGTGAAGCCGGAGACCAACAACAATAAGGAGGCCGGCGTTGAACTTATTGTTCCCGGTTCTTCTCCCATCTTCGCTTCCAAGACAGCCGACTCTTTCGAAGAGGCTCTCGATCTCGCTCTCGTAGCTCTCGAAAACCGTCTCGAACGCAATAAGGAAAAGAAATAATCGCCGGATGGGACGCTTACTCGACAAAGTAAGGATATTTGAATTCTCAAAAGTATGTGATCCACGGGGCAACCTTTCTTTTATAGAGGAAGGTTGCCACGTGCCCTTTTCCATTAAGCGCGTCTTCTACATCTACGATGTGCCCGGAGGTGAGACCCGTGGAGGTCATGCCCACAAGGAAAACACCACTGTGCTGATAGCGGTCTCAGGGTCGTTTGACCTTCATCTGACCGACGGCGAAGACTCTATGGTAGTGCGTATGAACCGTGCCAACAAGGGTGTGCTGATTCCTCCCGGTGTCTGGGACTCGATGCATGACTTCACTACCGGAACCGTATGCCTTGCCCTCTGCGACCATCACTACGAGGAAGAGGATTATATCCGCGATCTCGACGAATATCATGAATTTCTTAAATCTCGCAGAGACTAACGCTCCTTATATGGCGGAGCTTGAGGAGGCCGCTTCCAGGGTGATAAGGAGTGGCTCCTATCTTCATGGTCCTGAGACAAAGGCTTTTGAAAATGAGCTTGCGGACCACTGCGGGGCTAAGTTCGCGATAGGAGTGAGCAACGGTCTCGATGCCCTTCGCCTTATCATCAGGGGCTACATCGAACTCGGAAAGTTGCGTAGGGGAGATGCGGTCATGGT
The DNA here is from genome assembly GCA_029068655.1 of Muribaculaceae bacterium. Taxonomy (GTDB): domain Bacteria; phylum Bacteroidota; class Bacteroidia; order Bacteroidales; family Muribaculaceae; genus Lepagella. The sequence continues at coordinate 9,337 of JAIECF010000175.1, forward strand.
GGCTGCCGACACATATATTGCCACTGTCATGCCCATAACTGAGTTTGGCCTTGTTCCCGTGTTTGTAGAGCCCGATCCTGATACGCTCAACTTCAGCTGGAGCAACGCTCTCGGCATACTTGAGGCGAATGAGCAGAATGGCTATCCGCTCCATTTCAGGTGTGCGATGATCACTCATCTCTACGGCACTCCATGCTGGAATCTGGAAGTTGCGGAGGAGATGAAGCGCCGGGGAATCCTGATAATCGAAGATAATGCCCAGGCCATAGGTGCCGTCGCGTCGGAGCCGGGGTTCAACGGAGGCCGCATGACAGGCAATCTCGCCGATGCTGCTGCCTTCAGTTTCTATCCTACAAAAAATGTAGGAGCCCTCGGAGATGCCGGAGCCGTCACTACCGACGATCCCGAACTCGCTGCTGCGGTAAAGGCCTTGGCAAACTACGGCACCGATCGCCGCTATCATAACCTGTATGCCGGCTATAACTGCCGTCTCGACGAGTTGCAGGCTGCCATGCTTCGGGTTAAGCTTCGTCATCTCGATGAGGAGACTCTCAGGCGCAGGGACATTGCCTCCATATATGCCTCCGGAATTCAGAATCCTGCTGTAAGATTGCCTGAGTGCTTCCCTGATATGGTTCAGGTGTGGCATCAGTATGTAGTTCTTGTGCCCGCTGAAAAGCGGGACGCATTTAGGGAGTATCTTGCTGCCAATGGGGTTCCAACCGATGTGCACTATCCCGCTCCTCCGTATATGCAGCCATGCTATGCCGGGTTCAGGCCTGAGTCTGAGACGCTTTCCATGCGGCTCGCAGATAGCTGCGTTAGCCTGCCGATAGCTAATGTGACTCCTGAGCAGGCTAAGGATGTAGCCTTAATCATAAATGATTTCAAAATATGACAGATAATAAGAAAAAAAATAAAAAGATTTCATCTGCTGATCTTGAAAGAAATAAGCGAATGAAGCGGATAGCCGTTTCATTGGCGGTGATATGCTTTTTCGCTGTAGCGGGACTTTCCACATGGTCTATTCTGTTTTCCGGTATGGCTCCGTCAAGCGCGGTAGTGAGGATTCCCGCCAATGCCACTAAAGATCAGCTAAGGGATTCAATTGCTTATTATCTTGGAGAGCCATATGCAAAGAAAGTCTCGCGTCTTGTCGGTCTTCGGGGCACAGACCTGGGTACTCGCCACGGAGCTTATCTCATCGAGGCGGGAATGAGTCCTTTGACGGCCATGAGGCGCCTTACCGGCGGCCCTCAGGAGCCCTTGACAATCACCATCAATGGTTTCCGGCTTCTTCCTGTGCTTGAGGAGAAGGTGTCGGCGCGTTTCGATTTCACAAGCGATTCGCTCGCGGCGCTGTTGTCTGATCCGGCTGCGCTGAATGAATACGGACTGACTCCCGGGCAGGCCCTTGCGCTTTTCATCAATGATTCATATGAGTTCTACTGGAATGCCTCTCCTGCCGAAGTTGTAAGAAAGATTGGAGCCCACTACAATGATGTCTGGACGCCCGCGCGTCAGGCGAAGGCGAAGGCCCTCGGTCTCACTCCGGCCGAAGTCATGACCGTGGCCTCGATAGTGGATGAGGAGACAAACAAACTCGACGAGAAAGGCACTGTCGGACGCCTTTATATCAACCGCCTTAACCGGGGAATGCGTCTTGAGGCGGATCCTACTGTACGCTACGCAGGAGGTGATTTCACAGTGAAGCGCGTGAAGAATCCGAGGTCAATAGAAAGCCCATACAATACATATATTCATCCGGGTTTGCCCCCCGGACCGATTCGTACCACTTCGGTCGAGACTATTGACGCGATTTTGGACAGTAAGCCTCACGACTATATATTCATGTGCGCGAAAGAGGATTTCTCGGGCTATCATAACTTTGCCGCCACATATTCCGAGCATCAAGCCAATGCCCGCCGCTACAAGCGTGAACTTGACAGAAGAGGTATTTATTGACCCCGCCTATCTTGAAAAGAGATTATTAAACATTATCTTCAATAAGTCAGAGCCATGCGCGACGCACGACTTAATCTTTGCCTGCTTTTTGTATTTATTCTGTCATCAGGAGTGTCTCCCGCATTTGGAGTTGAAATTCCGGAATCCTCCTGTCAGGATAAGTCTGATATATATGATGATCCGAGACTGCCCGCAGACTCTGTGGCGGCGGATGAAGAAAATCGCAGCTGGTGGTATCTCTTCAGGAAAGGAAAGCTGAAGATGGATGATCCTACCGTGAAATGGCCTAAATTTCTCGGCTTCTGTGTGAAGGTCTATAACTGGGGCGACAGGGTGTTCAGCTCCACTGATCCTGACTATGTCGTAGGCACCGGTAAGAAATGGCGCGCAAGGATCATCAACGACAACTGGGCCAATTCCTACTACATGAAGATCAACCCTCAGTTCAATTCCATAATGTCGACTCCATTCCATGTGCTTTGGGGCGCATCTCTGCAATATATGGCGGTGAGTTATACCTATTCGCTCGATATGACGCATATGCTCACCGGAAGCCCTATCAACTATAAGAAGCAGGAGTTCGGTTTCAATTGTGCCCGTTTCAGTGCGGATGGTTATTACTATTCAAGCGAAGGATGCAATATCCGGACTTTCGGTGACTACAAGGGACATCTTAGAGAACCCTTCTCAGGAGTCCAGATGACGAATTTCGGAATAGACGCCTACTATTTCTTCAATGGCTACAAGTATTCACAGGGGGCGGCCTACAACTTTTCCAAGATACAGAAGAGGAGTCAGGGATGTCTGATGGCCGGGTTCGCATACTGTAATCAGAACATATCTTTCGACTTCAATCAGCTTCCCGAAGATCTCGTGCCGTATCTGAAGTTTCAGGATCTTTACTACAAGTTCCATTACAATGACTACAACCTTCTCGTAGGATACGGCTACAACTGTGTGCTCAGTCCGCATTGGCTCTATAACATCACTGTGATTCCAGGCGTCGGTTTCAACCATTGCTATGAAGATTCCGAAGACGGCAGTGCCAAACTCTTGTCGATCAGTGGGCGTGCCATGACATCTTTCACATTCAACAGCGGTAACTGGTTTGCCGGACTTCAGGGGCGCATTCGTGGCCACTGGTATCAGTCGAAACGCATATCCCTCTTCAACGCAGTCGAGACCATAACCCTATCCGGAGGTATCCGCTTCTGAGAGGTATAAAAAATCCATCCCGATCGGGATGGATTTTTTTATTTATTAATCGTGACGCGGTCCGCGTGGCCCTTTGTCATTTCCTCCTTCGCGGCGAGGTCCGCGAGGTCCGCGGTCTCCGTCGCGGCGCGGACGGTCGCCCTCTCTGCGGGGACGCTCACCGCGTTCTCCTCTCGGGCGGGACTCGCGCTCTACGTAGCCTTCCGGCTTTTCTGTCAGGGCACGCATCGACAGGCGGTACTTGCCGGTCTTCTTGTCGATCTCGATGAGCTTGACCTTAACCATGTCGCCTTCTTTCAGGCCGGAAGCCTCCATGTTCTCAAGGCGGTCCCATGAGATCTCGCTGATGTGGAGAAGTCCGTCGCGTCCCGGCATGAACTCTACGAAAGCGCCGAAGTCGAGGATCGAGCGCACCTTGCCTTCGTAGGTCTCGCCTTCCTCCGGCATTGCCACGATGGCTTTGATCTTGGCGAGGGCTGCATCGATGCTTGCCTTGTCTTTGGAAGCGATCTCCACCTTGCCGATACCGAGCTTCTCGTCTTCGTCGATCGATATAGTTGCTCCGGTCTCTTCCTGGATGCCCTGGATCACCTTGCCCTGCGGGCCGATGACAGCACCGATCATCTCCTTCGGTATCTCTATGGTGATGAGGCGGGGTACGTGCGGCTTGTAGTCTTCACGGGCTTCGGGGATGGCCTCGGCTATCTTGCCGAGGATGTGGAGGCGACCCTGACGGGCCTGGTCGAGTGCTTTGGCGAGGATCTCGTAGCTGAGACCGTCACACTTGATGTCCATCTGAGTGGCAGTGATGCCGTTTTCTGTGCCTGTCACCTTGAAGTCCATGTCTCCGAGGTGGTCTTCGTCGCCGAGAATGTCGGAGAGGACAGCGTATTTGGTGGCGCCGGGATCGGATATAAGACCCATTGCCACGCCGGCTACCGGGCGTTTCATCTTGACGCCTGCGTCGAGCAGGGCAAGCGTGCCGCCGCAGACAGTAGCCATTGAAGATGAACCGTTAGACTCAAGGATATCGCTGACGATTCGGCATGTGTAGGGGAATCCGTCGGGGAACATGCGCTTCAGCGCACGGTGTGCGAGGTTGCCGTGGCCTATCTCGCGGCGTCCTACGCCGCGCTGCGGGCGTGCCTCTCCTGTTGAGAAGGGCGGGAAATTATAGTGAAGGAGGAAGCGCTCCTTGCTCTGGTTGAGCACGTCGTCTACTATCTTTTCGTCGAGTGTGGTGCCGAGGGTGGCTGTCACGAGAGCCTGTGTCTCGCCGCGGGTGAAGATAGCTGAGCCGTGGGGGCCCGGTATATAGTCGGTCTCGATCCAGATCGGGCGTATTTCGGTGGTCTTGCGGCCGTCGAGGCGGATGCCTTCGTCGAGCACGCAGCGGCGCATAGCCTCTTTCTCTACGTCATGGTAGTAACGCTTCACCATTGCGATGCGCTGCTCCTCGGTATAGTTGGCGAGCTGCTCCTCGGTCATTTCGGGGAGTGACTCGATATATTCGTCGCGGATTGCCTTAAACGACTCGTTGCGCCACTGTTTGTCGGCGCTTCCGGTCTTGGCGATGGCGTAGGCCTTGTCGTAGCATTTCTCATGTACGTCAGCGCGCAGTGCGTCGTCGTTCACTTCATGGCAGTACTCACGTTTCGTCTCCTTGCCTGCTTCCTTCATGAGCTCCATCTGTGCGAGGCAATGCTTCTTGATCTCTTCGTGGGCTACCTTGAGGGCTTCGAGCAGGTCGGCTTCGCTGACCTCGTCCATCTCGCCTTCCACCATCATGATGTTGTCGTAGGTGGCGCCTACCATCAGTTCGATGTCGGCTTCCTCTATCTGGGCGAATGTCGGGTTGATCACCCATTCTCCCTTGACGCGCGCTACGCGTACTTCCGAGATAGGTCCGTTGAAAGGTATGTCGCTGCAGGCGAGGGCGGCCGATGCGGCTATGCCTGCGAGAGCGTCCGGTGCGTCGTTCTCGTCAGCGGAGAAGAGTGTCACGTTGACGAAAGTCTCTGCATGGTAGTTGTCGGGGAAGAGAGGGCGCAGAACGCGGTCTACGAGGCGCGACGTGAGGATCTCATAGTCGCTGGCGCGTCCTTCGCGTTTCAGAAAACCGCCGGGATAACGTCCGATAGAGGCGTATTTTTCCTTGTACTCTACTGTGAGGGGCATGAAGTCTACTCCCTCGTTGGCCTCCTGCGCGGAGCAGACGGTAGCGAGAAGCATGGTGTTGCCCATGCGCACTTCCACCGCACCATCTGCCTGTTTGGCGAGCTTGCCGGTCTCTATCGTAATAGTGCGGCCGTCGCCCAGCTCAATGGTTTTCTTGATTGGCTGTGGTTTCATTCTTGTCTAAGTTCTTTCTTGTTTTTCGTTTACTTTGTCGCTTTTCGGGGCAAAAAAGGCATTGAGCCGCATAGCCGCTCAATGCCCTTTCTGCGTTCAGGATGCAAAGATAATATAATTTATCGGTTTTTCCTAATTTTCAGAGGCTTTTATATGGTTTTTATGTAGAAACGCGCCTATTTTACCTTTTTGCCCCAGTAGGTGGTGCGGTTGCCGAGTCCTGCATAGACTATTGTGTGGGTTCTCGGGGTAGCTTCCCAGTCGCATTCCCTTGCCAGATAGAGATCCGTGCCGTCGATTGTCAGTACGGAGTTTTCCTTATCGTAGCTCCAGGTCTTTCCCTTCCATGCTCCGTTGCTTACCGTGTGGTCAGCCTCGAGTGTCATCGTGGTCGATTCCTTCATGTTGGCATAGCTGTAGCTGAGATCGATATGCTCCCATTGTCCGATAAGTTCCGTTTCTGTAATGGCTACCTGAGGAACCGCCGCATAGCGCTCCGGCATCACGAGGGGCCAGCCGTCCTTTGTCCAGCGTATTGCCCTGACGTGTCCCATCATGATGGCGTTATCCCATTCATTGCCATAAGAGTTGGCAGGAAGTCTACCCTGCGACGCGTAATACCAGTTGCCTTCTCCATCGTCAAATACAGCGCAGTGAGATATGCCAACCCATCCGGTGTGTCCTTTGAATTTATAGGGGTGAGTCACTATCGGGTAGGCCGTTCCGCCGTTGCTCACATCCTTGCCGTCGTGGCCGATATATGGTCCGTCTACGTTGCTCGACCTTACTACACGTGTGTTGTAAGGTACGTCAAGGGCGTCATAAGCCATGAAAAGATAGTAATATCCGTCGTGATATACGATTTCAGGCCCTTCCGATCCCTGCCAGCGGTTGTTGTTCTCTCTGGTATAGATCCGTGTCCCGTATTGGGCTATTTCTCCAAGAGTTCCCCATGGCTTGGCATCGATGTTCGGCTTCCCGCTTTCCGGGTCTACCTGAAGAGCTGCGAATCCGGAATGCCATGAGCCGTAGATGAGCCAGTGCTCGCCTGCATCTGTGACGATATAGGTCGGATCGATTGCATTGTAGCGGTAATAGCAGTTCCCCCAGTCATTAGGCTTGACATTGAAGTTGAGTCCTTTATCGGAGGCATTGGTGATCACATACCCCTTGTCGACCCAACCGTCGTTGTTGGCCGGATCACTGTTCTCCATCAGTCCGATAAAGGCACGCTCCCCCCAGGAATTCGCTCCGTTGATGTATCCGGGGCATACGATTGAGTAATACATTCTGTATAGCCCTTCCTTGACTTTCCTGACTACTGGAGCCCAGTAACCGAATTCATTGATGCCGGGGTTCACTTCAGGCACTCCCATCTCTTTCCTGATCTCGTTGAGTTTCGGTATAACCCAGTCGGGAAGCTTTGACATTGTGGCTCCCAGATATTCCCAGTTTACGAGATCCTTCGACCTTCTGCAGTGGAAATGTCCGTGTCCGTCGTGTGCGTTTCCGAAAGAGGCATCTGTCTGATACATGTAGAAGTATCCGTCTGATGCTTTCACTACGGAAGGATCATGCACATTGGCAAGATTCCATTTCGCACGCTCGTCCCATCCTGCGATCTTTCCGTAATGGTCTGCGTATGAAGGAGCCGACCAGGCATCAAGCAGTGCCATGTCGGGATCCTCCGAGGGCTGTTCCTCCGGAGGAGTCGGATTGTCGGGAGTCGGAGGATTCACCGGAACTATGGGCTCGTCCGGGATGTAGGGTGATTTTTCACCACAGGCGCCCATTATGAGGGCGCCTGTGATAGCAAATAGGATAAATTTAGATTTTTGTGTCATACTGATTCCTTAGATGATACTTTAGAGTTCCCATCCCGGAGTCTGGGTCAGACCGATGCGCTGTATCTCTGTGAAGGGTATTGGGAAGAAATAGTTCTTCGGAGCCGAGAAGGTCATTCTCGAGTATTTTTCCGATTCTCCGTATACATACTTCGTAGCGTCACTCTTGTGGATTGTCACGCCGTAGAGGTGATAGAGCTGCTGATAGTAAGGAAGGTTCTTCTCAGAGTCATATGTCTGCTTCTCGAAGAGTTTCCAGCGACGGCAGTCATAGAAGCGGTGATCCTCGAAGCAGAGCTCTATACGGCGTTCGTTCTGGATGCGCTCGCGGAGCTGATCCTGGTTTTTGCCTGCATAGCTCGGCATTCCCACACGTGCGCGGAGCTGGTCGATATATGTGATAGCCTCCGAAGTCTGCCCGGCCTCGTTGAGGGCCTCGGCTGCGTTGAGCAGGATCTCGCCGAAGCGGAAGATCGGGCATGCCACGCGCTGGTTGCCGATTGTACCGTCGAAGCGGATGTTGTGCACGTATTTCTTGCAGTAGTAGCCTGTACATGTTCCGCCGTTGCCTCGTGCGTAGTCAATGCCCTGGCCCTGGTCATCGCTGACATGGTTCATGTCGAGCGGACGGGCCTCGTCGCCGTCACCCCATACCATATCGTGGTAGAAGATGGTCTGTGCGAGGCGAGGATCTCGGTTGGCGTAGGGATTCTGCGGGTCATAGCTCGGGTCCTGATCGATAGGAAGTCCGTTCTTTGTCTCGTAGGCATCCACGAGGTTCTGGGTTGGATTGCAGTAGCCGGTGTTGGAGATTGCTCCTGAGAATCCGCAGGGACCGTTGAAGTATACGAGATTAAGCGTAGTCCATACGGAGCGGCTCAGAATATACTCGTTGCTCATCACGGGGTTGGATGTGAAGATTTTGTAGTAGTTGTCTTCCGGATCATTTTCAGGTGTGGTGTGCAGGCGGTAAGGATTGCTGCAGGTAGCGTTCTTCGCGAGGAAGTCGGTGGCTGCCTTGGCGGCTGCGCTCCATAGGGATTTGTCTCCTGTCGGGTTATGCAGCGGGGAAGCTTTGTAGAGAAGCGCACGCGATTTAAGAGCGTAGGCTGCTGCTCCGTTCACGCGGCCCCAGTTCTCGTCTTCGTTCTGGTAGCGGAAGGGAAGGTTGTCCTTGTATTTGTCCATCTCGTCGGCTACCCACTGCAGTGCGTCGGCGGCCGGCGTACGTTCCGGAATAGTCATGCCCGGCGATAATATGATGGGATTTCCGTTCTCGTCGTCGGCTACAATAGGAATGTCTCCGAAATATCCGATGAGCTCGAAGTGGAGAAGGGCGCGGATCACGCGTGCCTCTGCTATCCAGCGGTCGTAGAGCTTGTTGTCGTCACCTTTCTTCTCGGCATTGCCGACAACGCTCTCCTTGGCATTGGCGATAAACTGGTTGCAGGCGCGGATGCCCCTGTAGTCATTGCTCCAGTAGTGAGATGAAAACCAGTGGTTGGTGGCGTCATATGCGTCATCTGCTATTGAATGGTAGCGTGCTACGCCCCAGAAATCGATGGCGTTGTCGGTCATGCAGTCCTGGCTGAGGCGGTATTGTGTGTCGCTGTAGCCCTGGAAAGCGTCGGGAAGATATTCGTAGAGCTTGGCGAGTGCGCCGCGGGTCATATCATAGTCACCGAATACCATTTCAGACTGCAGTGTGAGGTCTACCTCCTTGTCGAGGTAGGAGTCGCAGGAAGTGGCGCTGAGGGTGAGCAGTGTTGCGGCGAATATTGCTGATTTATATATTTTCATGATTGTTTCGGTATTGTTGTTAGAATGCTACGTTGACGCCAAACGACATGATTCTTGTCTTTGGATACCACCAGCAGTAGCCCATCGGACGCTCCGGGTCCATACCCTTCGGCAGATGGCTCCATGTGGCCACGTTGTAGGCGCTGAAGTAGAAACGGCACTTTGTCATGCAGATTTTTGAGATCAATCTGGTCGGAAGTGAATATCCGAACTCGATGTTGCGCAGCGAGAAGTAGTCGCCGTTCGTGATCCAGATGTCGTTCTGATAGGATCCGTTGTCGCGTGATGAATCCTCCGAGTTGTAGGAGAAGGAAAGACGCGGATACTTCGCGTTGATGTTGCGCGGGTCGGTCGGGTCATCTGTATAATAGCCCCATGCGTCCTTCACTGTGTGAGTGGAGTTGTTGGAGCCCCATTCAGAGAAAGTCATAGCCGGAGACATGAACACCGAGCGGTTCAGATATGCTGTACCTACTACCTTGAGGTCGAAGCCTGCGTATTTCACTGTCAATGCAAGCGACGGGGTAAGATCAGGCAGCATGGTGTAGCCGAGGGGCTTCATGTCGCGCGAGTCGATGATGCGGTCGCCGTTGATGTCCTTGAAAACTGCTGTTCCGAGTTTCTGACCTCCACCTGAGAAGGAGTTGTAGGGATACTTCTCCGGGTGGTCGATAGCGTCCTGCTGTGAGGTAGAGATAAGCGCGGGATCACTTGCCCATCCGTTGAACTGATACATGTTCCATCCGCCGATTACACCTGAGTTCTCACTTTCATAGATACTTGCTACTGACTCGTAGCCACGGATACGATCTCCGGTTTTGCGCTGCCATTCTACTGCGGGCTCAACTTCGTCCATCTCGGTGATCTTATTGATGTTGTAGGAGAGCATACCCTCAATAGTGTATTCTACCTTGCCGATCTTGTTCTGGTGGCCGATGGTGAGCTCGAAGCCTTTTGACTGAACTTTACCATAAGAGTCCTTGGCGAAGCTGATGCCGAGGATGTCGGGGTTGGTCGAGCGGTTGATCAGGATGTTGCTGCGCCATTCTTTCCAGAAGTCCACGCTTCCGTAGAGACGGTTGCCGAAGAAGCCCCAGTCAAGACCGAGGTTGACCATCTTTGAGATCTCCCACTTGGAGTTGGGATTGCCTGCTTGTGCCTCCTGATAGCCGGGTACCCATACTGCGCCTGTTCCGAAGCTGTAGCCATTGCTCTGCTCGAAGATCGACTGGTAAGGATAGCGTCCTGCTCCTGTGTCGCTCATACCGGTCTTGCCGTATGTCGCGCGGAGTTTCAGGAGATTGATGTTCTCGTTCTCAAGGAATTTCTCATTGTTGATGAGCCAGCCTGCACCGACTCCCCAGAAAGTTCCCCAGCGGTTTTCCGGATCGAAGTTGTCGTTACCCATGTAGGAGATACTTCCATTAACGATGTAGCGGTTGTCGAATACGTATGTGCCGACAGCATTGTAGCTTAGATAACGGTCGGATGAGAGGTGGAACCAGTTTGCTGAGTGCGGACCGCGGTTGTTGCGCTTCATATAGGAGCGGACGAATGCGCGGACGTCAACATTGTGCTTGTCACCGAAGATTCGCTCATAGCTGAAGCCACCTCTGAGGTTGAGGGTCCATGAGTTGTCTCGCTCATTCTTGCTCGGGTTGGTCAGCTCTGAATAGCGTTGTGTCTGGGTGTAGGTGAAGTCCTCCACATTTTCTACCGACTGATTGTTCCAGTCATAGCTGTATGCGTTGATGGAGTTGGTCTGGGTTGATTCGTAACCGTCATAGGCATCGAAAGACACTACTGCATCCACTCCGAGACCGGGTGTGATCTTCCTCAGGTCTCCCTTGACGCTGAGGGTGGAGTAGAGCTGGCGGCGGCGGTTTTTCTCAAGACCGGATGAGCCGAGCTGGTAGATCGGGTTGTTGGTGTTGTTATCGTAGTAGAGCTCGCCGTTGGGACAATAAATAGGAGAGAAGACATTGGTTTCCACCGCACCGAAGGTTGTAAGGCCGAATACGCCTGCTGTGGGCTGTGTGATATTGTCGATACGTCCGCCGAGGTCTAATCCTACAGTGAGGTAATCATTGACCGTAATGTCGAGGTTGGAGCGGAGGTTCCATCGGTTAAGCGCATGCTGGGAGTTGTAATGCTCGGCCTTATGCTTTGTAGCCTCGTTGTTCCACATACCTTCATGACGCAGGTAAGAGAACGATACGTAGTAGCGTGCACGCTTGTTGCCGCCCGAGATCTGGAAATTGGTCTTGAGCACAGGGGCTGCGTCGCGGTAAAGCACGTCAAACCAGTTGGTGTTGAAATATTTGTAGCGGTCAATACCCTCGAGGGTCTCGCCGTTGCTTACCCTGCGGTATTTCTCGATCACGTCTGCTGAATAGAGAGGATCCTTACCGTCAAGGTAGCGCACCTGGTTGGAGGTCAAAGCATGGTTGTACGCGTTCTGGTTCTCCATTGTGTTTGTCAGGGTCTGCCAGCCTACCTCCTGGGTAAAGTCGATCACTGCTTTTCCGCTCTCGCCTCGCTTGGTGGTGACGAGCACAACACCGTTGGCGCCGCGCATACCGTAGAGTGCGGTAGCTGCCGCATCCTTAAGGATGGTGACATTGTCGATCGGGAAAGCGTCGAGGAATGAGATATCGCGCTCCACATTGTCAACTATGATGATGGGGTTACGTGCCGATGAGTTCAGGGTTCGGATACCGCGGATATACATCTTGGTCTCTGCCCAACCCGGTTCGGATGCGGCCTCGTAAGTCTGCACGCCTGTTACGGTTGAGTTGAATGCGTTCTGAAGCACTGTGATCGGGTAACGCTGAAGTTCCTCGCCCGTTACGATAGAAGTCGCTTCTGTCTGATATTTTGCCGGTTTGTCGGCGAAAGCGAAGTTGCGGAGCTTGGCGTAGGCGTCGCTTTGCGGGTCGAGCACTATAATTAGAGGTTTGTTGAGATCCTCGACTGTGACAATCTTTGGATCATAACCTACACACTTGGTGTTGATCTCGTCTTCGAATGTGACATCCTTAAGTGTGAAGTTACCGTCATTGTCGGTGACTACGATGCCGCTCTGCTCAGCCACGTTGACGATGGCTCCCGGAATCGGATTCCCCTCCTTGTCGGTGACGCGTCCCTTGAGTTCGCGGGCTGCCGCCGTCATCGTCAGCGACAATCCTCCGAGAACTGTTGCAATGGCGATATTGCGGAAAGCTGATATATGTTTTGTTGTCTTATTCATGATCATTAGGTAAATGGATTATTCCCATCCGGGATTGTTGGCGATCTCCGTTTTCCAGTATTCTGCCTCCGGAATTGGGTAGAGATACATCTTGTCTTCAAACACTCGCTTCTGGGCAACTTTACGTGAAATTGTGCCGTTCTGGGCTACTTCGATGCCGTAGATGTCACGTGAGAGTGCTTCCTTGGCTACGTTCCAGCGGCGAACATCCCACCAGCGGTGCTCCTCGAAGGCGAATTCCACGGTACGCTCCTTGTGGATGAAGTTGCGCATCGCCTCTTTGCTCTTAAGGTCAGCTCTGTCAGCTGTGTTGCCGGTGATGCCTGCGCGGTGACGCACCTGGTCGAGAAGGGCGCATACCTCGTCGCTCGGGCCACCGACCTCATTGAGGGCTTCGGCGTAGTTCATTAGGATCTCGGCATAGCGGATGATTGTCCACAGACGATATGCTGAGCCTGAGTGGAGGCTGGCCAGAATTGATGCCGGAATGTATTTACGCATATAGTAGCCTGTGGGTGTGGCGTCAGCGTTGCCGATCGGATTGTCTGGCATGTCTAAGCGCACATCAATATAGCCTGTTTTGTTCATTGATCCCCATTCAGCACCATGGTATAGAACTGAAGCCTCGAATCGAGGATCGCGGTCCTGCCACATCCGCTGGTCGGTATATCCGCTTTCAGCATTGATTGCAGGAACGCCGTTGGCGTTGTAGACAGGAGCGCCTGTGGCATCATACTGAGCGAAAGGTGATGTGCCGTCAACCATGTCATACATATCCACGAGGTTTTGCGATGGGCAGTTGCCGCCACGTCCACCTTCACCTACAGGAGTGTCAAGGCTGATGCTGCCCCAGCCGATCTGGGTGTCGTTGCGGAAGAAAATCACCTCGTTGTTGTTGCCGGTATATTGCGTGTGAAGCACTGCGTTAGCGTAGTTCTCGGCTCCTGACTTGGTGTCTTCAGCATAAAGACCGAAGTTCCCTCCGTAGGTGTCGATGAAGCTCTTTGCGCAGTCGGCGGCTTCCTGCCAGCTTACGTTGCAGCCGAGTGCAGCATATCTGGGAGATGCGAGATAAAGAAGGATTCTCGACTCGAGGGCCAGCGACATGGGCTGGGAAAGACGGCCGATACGGTTGCTGTTCCAGGCATCCTCATATGTGAGTAGGTCGGGGCGGGACTCGCGCAGCTCGGTGAGGAGGAAATTGGTGTATTCCGCATATGACGGACGCGTCTTGTAAGGTGTGATCATATCCTTTTCAGGATCGAGCACTTCCTCAATGATGGGAAGGGGCCCATAGCGCAGGAAAAGCTCCCAGTAGAAGTAGGCGCGGAACGTGCGTGCCTCCGCACGCATTGTGGCACGCTGCTGAGCATCCTCCTCGTCGGTCAGGGTGATGTTTTTCGGCACCAGATCCATCTGTGTCAGAACGCGGTTGCATTTCCTGATGGCGCGGTAACGGGATTCCCAGGTGTCAGACAGTTCGCTCCATCCACCTCCGTCATAGTAATTGCCGATATTGAATGATGTGCGCGTTCCTCCTGTTGCGAAGGATGTCTCCGCTAAGTCGGTGGCGGCGTCAAGCCATGAGTCGCTCAGGCGGTTGGCGCCGTGGCGCAGGAAGTTGTATGTGTCGGTATGGAAGTACTCGAACATTCGCCAGTCGGCGAGTGTCTTTTCTTCCGTCAGCTCGTTGGAGGCCTGCTTGTCGAGGAAGTCGCTGCACGAGTTCATCGCAAGGGCCATGCCTACGGCTGCCGTGGTCAGTGCTATATGTTTGATGTTCTTAATCATGTCGGTAGGTTAGAATTGAATGTTGACACCGAAGTTGATGGTCTTGCAGATGGGATAGCGGTTGGAGCCGTTGCTCTCGGGGTCTGTCAGACCGTTGAGCTTGTCCCATGTCACGAGGTTATTTGCGTTGACGAATACGCGGCACTGCGACATTGCGGCATGCTTAATCCATTTCTGCGGTAGGTTGTAGTAGATCTCCACGTTCTTGAGGCGGCAGAAGGAACCGTCTTTCAGGAAGAAGCTGTTGGTCCTCTGGTTGTGGTCGCCGTAGTTGTCGTAGTGGAGAAGGGGATACTTCGCGTTCGCGAGGTTCTGGGCTTCACTCAGGGCAGGATTCCAGCGGTCGAGATGGTGCTCCTTCACCTTACCGCCGTTGATGAAGGCGTACATAGCCTCTGCGTCATAGTAGCGGCTTACTCCGCTTACACCCTGGAACATCACGTTGAAGCCCAGTCCCTTCCAGTCTGCGCCGAGAGTGATTGCGTAGGTATTCTCCGGAAGGTCGCTAAGTCCTATATAGGTAATGTCGCGGTCATCGATGAAGCCGTCGCCGTTCATGTCGCGGTATTTCAGGTCGCCCACCTTCACGTCTCCGAATGTAGACTGCGGAAGCTTGCCTGATGCGATGTCTTCTGAAGTCACGAAACCGTCACACTGGAGACCGAAATACTGGCCGATAGGATGACCGGTCTGCTTGCGGTAGGCTGTCTTAAGTGCTGGCTCATCCATCTCTGTGATCTCATTCTTTGCGTGAGAGTAGGTGAAGCCTAAGTTATAGTTGAAATCCGCACCGATGCTGTTGTTGTAGTGGAGCTCGAGCTCGAAACCGCTGTTCTTGGTCTTACCGAGGTTGCCTACTGCCGATGTCACGCCAAACCACCAAGGTCTTGTCTGATACTCGGCGAGGATATCGTCACGCTTTTCGGTGAAGTAGTCGAAGCTACCGGTAAGGGTGTTGTTGAGGAAGCCGAATTCAAGACCGATGTTGAACTTGTGGGCCCTTTCCCAGGTCACGTAGTAGTTGGGATACTGCTGCTCGAAAATACCGGTCTGGCCGTTGGTGCCGAAGAAGTAATCGTTGCCTATCTGCGACCATTTCTGCTCGTAGAGGAAGCGCTGGCCTGAATAGTTGTCGTTACCAACCTGGCCGTAGCTGCCGCGAAGCTTAAGGTTGTTGAGCCAGTTGGAGCTGCTCTCCATGAAGCTTTCCTCTGTGATGCGCCAGCCGAGTGAGAATGCCGGGAAGAAACCGAAGCGGCGGTCTTTGTGGAAGTTCTCTGATCCGTTGTATCCGGCGTTGAACTCTGCGAGGTAGCGGTTGTCGTACGCGTAGGTGACACGTCCTACGACACCCTGGTATCTCTTGGCGAGCTCTGAGTTCTCACGATAGTCGTTCTGCATATAGAGCACCATTGCCGATACATCGTGAAGATTGTTGAATGTACGATGATAGTTGATCTGAGCCTCCATGTAGAGCTTGTAGATTGTATTGAAGTCATAGCTCGATGTCATCGGAGCATCTGTCCCAATTTTATGGTAAGCATCAACTGACATGTAGTTGTCTCTGTACTTCTCTCTGTCTTGGATCTCATATACAGCGAAACTCTTCTTATACTGGTTCTGGTGGTAGCTTTCGTAGTCGAAAGATGCCATTGCGCGAGCAGAAAGGCCCGGTGTCAGCCAGTCCATCTTGTAGTCCACGATGAAGTTGGTCTCGTTGATGGTGTTGATTCCCTTGAAGTAGCCTCCTTCAGCGAATGTAGCGTAGATATTGTCCTGATACTGCGAACTGCCGCCCCAGAGGGTCTTCATGTCCTCGCCGTTCTGCACCTGATATGCTACGGGGAAAAGCCAGCCTGGGATATGGTTCATCTGGTAGAAGGCGTTGCTGAAGTCGCCTCTCTCAGTGCTGTTGGGAAGCTTGCGCTCCTCGAAGCGGGTGCCGAAGTTTACGGAGAGTGTGAGGTCTTTTGTCAGGAAGAAGTCGGCGTTGGCGCGGAAGCTGTAGCGGCGGTAGTGCTGCGATGATCCGTTGCCGTATGTGTCGCGCGAGAGTTCCTTGTAAAGTGAACCCTGATTGTAGTATTCAAGAGATGCGTAGTAGCGCATTCTCTTTGTGCCGCCGCGGACACTCGCGTTGTAGCGCTGCGAAGGTGCGGAGCTACGCAGTATTTCGTCATACCAGTCTACGTTCGGGTAGAGCAGTGCGTCTACGCCGCTGAGCTGGCCGAGGGAAGACTTGCGGTACATCTCGATATCGTTGGCGTCAAACTGCGAACGTAGTCCGTCGTTGGCCAGAGCCTCCTCAAGGAGGGTCACCGAGTTGTAGGAGTCAAGGTAGGTGTCCTTGCGGGTAGGAGTCTGCCACTGGAAGTTGGCTGTCAGGCTGACTACCGGTTTCTGCTCCTTACCGCGCTTGGTGGTGATGAGCATTACGCCGTTTGCACCGCGCACACCATACACTGCTGTAGCGGATGCATCCTTAAGGACTGAGATGGTCTCGATATCGTCAGGTGCGATCTGTGAGAAGGAACGCTCGATACCGTCCACAAGGATAAGCGGCTGTGCGTCGCCTGCGAATGTGGCGCGTCCACGGATGAAGATAGAGGCGTCATCAGCACCAGGAGCACCGGATGTCTGCGATGTGATCACGCCCGGAATCTTACCTGCGATCGCCTGTGAGAGGTTGGCCGAAGGAGTCTCGAGAAGGTCTGCGGATCCTACCTGGGAGATAGCGCCGATCACAGATTCCTTTTTCTGCTGGCCGTAGCCTACGACTACGAGCTCGTCAAGAAGCTCGGATGATTCCTTAAGGATGATGTCGAGGTGTTTCTGACCTTTTACGGCTACCTCCTCGGTGTTGTAGCCTACATATGATACGGTAAGCACCGCTTTCTGGAGGTCTTTTACGAAAAGCACGAAATTGCCGTCGAAATCGGTGGCTGTACCGGTGGCGGTTCCTTTTTCAATAATGGTGGCGCCGATCAGCGGTTCTCCGGTGTTGTCCTTCACCGTACCTGTGATCTGCCCCTGCTGCGCGAAAGCCATATGCCCGCATAGCAGCGTTATTATCGCCGTCAGCAGCCGGAGATGAAGTCTCCGGCCACATGGCGTATTGATGCGATTGATATTCATTATCAGTTTCTGATTTTAAGGTTAGTCGTTTTCTTCAGCGCTCATATCTGCAAAGGGGTAGTATCCTACCTTGAGGATCTCAAGCCAGCTACCCTCGCAGGTGAGGATAAGGCTGATCGGAGCGGGCATGCCGGGAGTGACAAATCGGTATTCAGGCATTCTGTCACCGTCGGCTTTCGTCTGGCGTGCACTCATTGTAAGCTCCTGGTTCTGATAGGTGAAGTACATGCGCACGTAAGCATCCTTCATTTCAGCCGTGTATGTCGACCAGTCGAAACCATGTGTCATTGAAGAGCTATCATAGAGGCCGCCCCATCCGTAAGCGTCGGCACGCAAATAGTAATATTCATAATAATCCGGATCTCTTTGTCCATCAGGAGCCGACTGGTATCCGTTGGTGACTACGAGTCCCCAGTTCTGCCAGTTTTGTGATCCTTCGCCCGGGCTGTGGTTGATGAATTCAAATGCGAAATTGGTGAAGCTGCTTTCCATGCGAACTTGCTCGCTCCATACACTCCAGAACCCTGTATTGAGGTCTGTGCCGATGGTGTATTCTCCGGGCTTGTATACTTTGCCGGTGAAGACTGATTCCGGATCGATGAGCAGGTGACCGCCTTCTACAAGGAGGAATGATCCGAGAGTCGGATTATCTACGCCTTCGATGGTCTTCCGGTAGTTGTATTCCTGGCCGTCGACGGTGGTGATGACGCTCTTTATCTCAACGTTGGCTCCGGTTCGGATGATGTCCATGTTGACGAACGCGCCGTTCATATCCTGTTTAAATGTATCCCAGTTATAGTCACAGCTCATTTCTCCGGTTTCATAGAGGGTTGCCCAACCGAAATTGTCAGCACGGAGTACGAGATATTCAGTGTATCCATCACCGCCACGTTCTATTCCGTTGGTAAGGCAGAGAAGCCAGTTACACCAGTTGTTGATTTCGTTAGAATAGTTGATAAACTCATAATGGATAGTTCCGTCGCCTGTGAGGTTGACGTAAGGTCCCCATGCGGTCCAGAAGGCTGTAGAGTTGTCTTCTTCACCTACCATAATCCACTTGCTGTAGTCCGGACCTTCATTTCCGCTTCCGGTCTGGCCGATCTTACCTTTCTTCGGCTGCTTTGCCTCTTTCTCTGTGGCGCTGTTGCGGAAGAAAGTGAAATCGTCGATCAGCATATGCTGGTCGCCGTCGTTGTTAAGCGTAACATACTCGGCGCTGTTCATCATTTCAACAGCTTCAGAAAGGTCAGTTCCTTCGGGAACGAATACGGGCACTTCTTCACCTCCTACAAACATGCGATAGCCGTTCTGTGCCACTACATAGGTAATGAATTGCCATTTGTCTGCCTTGACAATGTCGTTGGCTGCTTCTGCGTTTAGGGTAACGGTCTTTTCACCGTTCTTGAATTTCAAGCTGCCGTTGGCTGTAATGTCGAGAGTGCTTCCTTCCATTTCCCAGTTCAGCACAGAGCTCGTGGCATTAAGTGGTGCCACTGCATCTTCTTCTAGTTCCAACCCTGATACCTGCTTGTACCAGAAGGATACTGAAGCTGCATTTTGGCAGGTAACCGCTTTCAATGCATTGGCAAGCCGAGCATAACTTCCCTGACTGATGTCGAGAACGGGTGATTGAACTGAGTCGTCCACCGCCACTACGGCCGGTGTGCCGCCTGAATGGGAGGCGAGCTCGACTAAAAGCGGGTCAAGCTCCTCGTCAAAATTGTAGCTGGCTACATTTTGAAGAGAAGGATAGACCTGATTTCCTGCAGGTGGGTCCATCTTCCCCCAGTCCGGACCGCAAGAGGCGACCGTAAGACCGAGTGAACCGAACAGGATGCACGATTTGATCGAGTTCTTCATTAGAATGATGATGATAGTTTAGGTTAAATATTTAATTTTTAGTATGATATTGGTTAGGGTTGGTTCAAATGGGCTGGCATCCGGCTTTTATTTTCATACCGAGTGTCAAATTCTTTAGTTAAGCAAATGCAAAATTATATAAAAAGTTCAATTTGCATTCTCTTTATATGTTAAATAATGTTAATATAGATAAATTGATGTATTCTTATCCTGGTTTTAGGGTCTAAATAGATTTTTTTACTGTTTTTCCTGTCTTTTACTGCGAGGATGTGCGGCGTCGTAAGCTTTTTTCATATCGGAGAAAGTAAGGTGGGTATATATCTGTGTCGACTGAAGGGAGGCGTGTCCTAACAGTTCCTTAACAGAATTGATTTCAGCACCGTTGTTAAGAAGCGAAGTGGCGAATGTATGTCGAAGCGAGTGCGGGCTTTTATGTGTGGCGCCCGTCGACATCAGAAGTTTGTGAACGATCTCATAGATGGCTCTTCCTGTAAGTTTACCTCGTTTAGAGCATATGAGAGGAGCCGGAGCGGAGAAGGTGTATAGGCCGTCTCTTACTCTTTGCCATTCACGGATCTCTTTAAGCAATTCGTCGGCCACAGGAATGATGCGTGTCTTGTCGCGCTTGCCATGTACGCGGATCTCCTTCTGATGGAAATCGATGTCTGCATCTGTGATCTTGGCGAGTTCATCGCGGCGTATGCCGCAGGAATATAATATGGTAATGATAAGCTTATTTCGGATGTTGAGAGCCGGGTCTCCCCCTGCTACGGGGTTATCGAGTATCTCTTCCATCTCCTGCTCTCTTACGAACTCAGGAAGTTTGCGTCCTATCTTGGCTAATTGCACCTCCGCAGCGGGATTGTTTGCAATGATGCCCTGTTTCTGAACCCATCTGAAGAAAGCGCGGGTTGCCTGAGTCTTGCGGCGCAGGCTGCGGGGAGAAAGTCCGCCACGTGCCATGTCGGCCAGCCATGCGCGCACGTCGCTTGTGGATATGCCGGCAGCATCCTCCATCTCCTCGTCTTTGCCGAGAAAAGCTGCGAACTCACGTAGGTCGCGGCCATAGGCCTCGACTGTAAGAGTGCTGCGGTTCAGCTCCAGCTCGAGATATTGAAGGAATTCGGTCAGCATCTGGGTTATGGGCTGTAGGTTATAAGTCGTAAGTTATAGGTTGTCGGGCTATCCATGTTAAATCATGATGTATCATGTTATATCATGATTTATCATGTATCCGATGTCTTTAGTTGTAAAGGAAGAGGGCCGTTTCCGCCGGGAAACAGCCCTTTATATCTGTATCGTAGTGTAGGCAGGTCGATTATTCCTCGTTCTGACGCAGCTGCTGCACGTAGATGGCCTTGATCATTTTCTTGCGGTTAGTTACCGACGGCTTTTCGAATGCCTGACGGCTGCGGAGTTCTTTTACGATTCCTGTGCGCTCGAATTTGCGCTTGAATTTCTTGAGGGCTTTCTCGATGTTCTCGCCTTCTTTTACGGGTACGATAATCATGCTTTTGTT
>JAIECF010000176.1:0-3338 GCA_029068655.1 Muribaculaceae bacterium
AAGAAGAATCGATCCCGGTAGTAGTGAGGATGATATCCTTCAGGAACAAATCCCATGATCATTACCTCCTTCATGGGTGATATATTGAATTCCATGCCTCTTGGTTTACATGGTTGATATCCGCTAGTTAGAGGGAATCCACACAATCATTCTCCTCTCATTAATAGAAGAATATATACGCAAAAAGACAAGTAGGATATGAGGGCGGGGTATTCCCGCCCTCATATCGTTGTGTTATCAAGGTCTTACCATGCTTGTGACTAACCTGGTATTCGCTGCATTTGACGGTCGCATTGCTCCAACCATGTTTACACCATTACGGCGATATGACATGGTACTTGGTGAAGTCGTCTGGGAAATTCCAAAGTCCTTCTCATTGAGAACACCAAGGAGATCACTAGAGTCACCAGTATTCTTGCGAATAGTCTCCAGCTCACTAATAACCTGATACATCAGCTTGATGACAGCATCTGTATTACCAGTAGTCAGTATACCATTGGTAGTTGCGGGAGCAGTCGAACCACCTATCGGTTCCGTCGGAGATACGATCTCTTTCCGCCTGGGAGGAGCTTTGTGTGTCACGTCAAATGTAGGTGTAGGTTGCTTTGGTTTCGGAGGATCTTTCCGGATAGGACGCGTGCGATTCGAAGGACCGCTAATAGTAGCATCGCCAACCGGCCCACCGACGCTCTTCTCTTCATCCTTGTAACGATCAAGCTGACCTGGTTCGATCTCACTGACCCACTTAGATATCTGAGCTTCGCTTGTGGCCTGTTTGGGTTTATCCTTCTCATCTTCAAGAGGTCCACCTGTTCCCATCTTGGTACCAAGACCAGACGTTGTTGTGAAGCTCTTACCAGCATATTGCCCATAGAACGATCTTGCAGTGGATTGACGCTTTGCAACCCCACTCTCAACGTTGTAACCCTCAAAGTTCGAACAAAATTGCTTCGTAGCTGCTTCCGGACTTGCCGCCTTATTCAACTCTTCAGGTGTGGAGGATTTGTAATAAGGATTACTGAGCTCTTGTTGGAAGTACGCGAGTTGTGTTGCAGGATCATACCATGCACTGTTATGAGACTTTGCAAAGTCAACTAACTGTTTGGCACGACCCTTCGTCCACTGTGCATATCCGAGACCGCAGTATGCATGCCCGTCAATGAAGTATCCAGGGTTGTCAGTTTCGTTCTTATGAAGTCCTTCTCTGACCCACTTATCCATGAGAGCCTGACTAGACATGATGGCTTCATGACCAGGGAAGCTCTTCAAATGATCTCCCTCGATACGCTTCGCTTTCAGCTCTGATTCGTTCTGCCAGCAGCCAAGGATTCCAGCGATAGCTTTGTCATTGTAACCCATTCCACGGAGGTAGGCCCACAATGCTTCAGCTCCATCACCAGCCTGCAAGCTACTCTTAACAGCAAGAGCCAGAGCATCGAAATCGATGGCACGGATGAATGCACATACCTTACTGACTTCACGGCTCTTGATAGCAACACAGCCACCATTCCACTGACTTCCAGAACTACTATCAGAAGTATTTCCTTCAATTGTGGTAATCTTGCCGGAAGAATTGACTGTCTTGACGATGCCAGTATGGTCGTGCTCAGTCCTAAGAGAGAAGATGACGATATCACCCGGTTTCGGAGTACTAACGATTTTACCAGGATCATTCTTCTTGAAGTGATCCAAGAGGGTTCCGCAGCCAGATGTCTTACATCCGATATCCAGATCAGCCTGATTGAAACACCATTGCACGAAAGCCATGCACCATGGGTACTTATTAGTCTCGGTATCCTGGACTTCCTTACCATAGAACCAGGTGTTGTACTTGACTTTGTTCTTCCCATTATCTCTCGTACCGACCTCTTTCTCGCACATAGCAAGGAAATCAGTAACACTCTTAACAGATCCATTGTAGTTGAGATATTGGGAGAATCCACCGGTATCATTGATGACAGCCGAAGCTCCTGAGATATCACCGGAGATCAAATCACCGAAGACCATCCTGAGAGCTTCATTACCAGCTTCGCTCAATGCGCTGATCATGTTGTTGAGCTTGATATCGTCAGCTCCATCCACTTTCCCGGTACTGGCATTCTTCGAGACACCAAGCATATCATAGACCCACTGCTCAGCATCCTGACGGGAGTACCCGTTTGGCCTAGAGGTATTATTGCCATTATTGGTACCAGTGAGATTGAAACCATCGTAACCATAGCTGGTAGTATAGTCAGATGTATCAAATCCAGCCAGAGTTGATCCACCCTCAAGTTCAGATCTTGGGTTAAAGGTTTCACCGTTCCGTTCCAGCTGATAATGGAGGTGAGGCCCGGTCGACCAGCCTGTACTACCCATATCACCAATCTTCTGACCTGCTCTTACACGAGCTCCCTCTACTTTCAAAGAATCAGGGATAGAGTGGTTCTGCAGATGCATGTTGGTAACGATGAGGCCATCATCCGTACGGAACTTTACGTAGTTACCAGCAGACTCAGCGTTGGTACCGTTGAAGACCCAACCATTCGATGTTTTCGTAGCGCTCTTGGTGATACCATCCTGGTATGCGATCACGGTACCATCGTAACGCGCACCAACTTCCGCTTTACCACTACTATCGTTCGGAACGATATCGATGCCCTTATGGAAACCACTGTGAGGATAGCTGCGAGGACCGTATTCACTTGTCACCTTGTACGCCTTGTTCAGCGGGTTACCACCTTTCGCGCTGCTGGAAGGTGCTGGAGTTGCCCCACCCTCATCCGGATTAAGACCGAGCTCGGGGTCAGCAGGACCGCCAAGTGCGGGAAGATTAGGAGGACTATACGCCGGCATGTTAACCAATGCATTCCGCCAGCCATAGTAGTTACTGCCGCTCACGAGTTTCCGACCACTCTCAGAGGGGTAAGAGTTAATAGCATCAGCAACTTGTGCGATCTGACCGCTACCAGTCGTAGTCATATCCTGCCCACTCGTGGTTGTCGACTCAGATGCCTTCCCATGCTCACTTTTTCCATAGAGCTTCTTATGGACATCCTCAGGAGTGAAGCTAGATGGATCATCAGAGTCGAATACGCCATCCAGAATACTTGCCCCATCTTTCCTCGGGTTACCGAATGTATCAAGACCACGAAGAGGGAATCCAGGATCAAGAGTATTGATATTCTTATGAGCAAGAATAGGACCATCCTCAGACCAGTCGAACTTATCCATCAACCCGAAGATATCACCAGCTGCTTCAGCGAAATTAAGAGAAGCTGTGATCATCTGACCCTTCAGGCTCTTCTTCTTGCGGTTGTCTCCGCTGAATGCGGTCTTCCACTTGGAAATCTGATCTA
>JAIECF010000176.1:3348-3759 GCA_029068655.1 Muribaculaceae bacterium
ACATTGACTCCGCTCTCTTGCTGATGTTTCGAAACCCACTTCTGCAGATAATCCGGGTGAGAATATGCATATGCAGCTGC
The DNA here is from genome assembly GCA_029068655.1 of Muribaculaceae bacterium. Lineage (GTDB taxonomy): Bacteria > Bacteroidota > Bacteroidia > Bacteroidales > Muribaculaceae > Lepagella. The sequence continues at coordinate 3,429 of JAIECF010000176.1, forward strand.
AATATACTTCAGCTCTTTCTTGATCTTCTGCCGGCCAGTGTCCGTCAACGTAGATCCGCTTACTGCCTTATCAAGAGCAGTCTGAGCAGGTGTACTTGTAGCAGCAGGTTTGGCAGCTTCCGACTTACCATCAGTAATTTCTGCAATCTCTTTATCGGTGTAACCCTGAGCTTTCAGGTCATTGATGATATCGTTCTTATTATCCTCAGCAGTATCGCTGAGCATCTCTCCCACCTTCTCAATCTCAGACTGATTCAGTTCGATCCACTGTTTACCAGTTTTCTTATCTACATCAATTTTGGAGTTGATATACACCAAGCACTGAGAAACG
>JAIECF010000177.1 GCA_029068655.1 Muribaculaceae bacterium
TCTGCGGAGTGACCGAGATTCGAACTCGGGATACGCTTTTGGCGTATACACGCTTTCCAGGCGTGCCTCTTCAGCCACTCGAGCATCACTCCAAAAACTTGTCGCAAACCCATTCCCTGCGTTTGCGACTGCAAAGTTAGTGATTATTTTCCGAATCACCAAATATTTTTGCGATTTTTTTCTTGCGATTTCTTGTATTCATTCTTACTGACCTGCTTTGACAATAGAACAGCCACGGAAGTTTACGCTCTTTCCATCGAGATTATAGCTTATTGTGACATCTGTCAGATCTGAAGAATACAAGTTGAATGAGAAGTCTGTCGCGTTGAATCCTACTGAATCAACCATGGTCACAGTATTGTCTTTCTTGCCGAGAATAGTTGTCTTAGGAGCTGCTGACCGGAGAACGAATCCATTGTGGGTGAATTCTATTGGAATGTCCTCAAACCGAATCACTTTCGGAAAGTCTTTCGCCTGATCGGCAGATAGTTCTGCATTGTAGACGTAGATAGAAGCTTTCTTCTTATCAAAGTCTATCTGGGTCAGATAATCTGAATTCTTGTTAGTGTGTGTGGTAGAGCCGGAAGTGGATACGGTTTGACCCTTGTAAAGAGCCGCTGGCCAGAACGTCTGTACGCTATATCTGTCATTAAGAGTATAATTTAAGTCGAGCCTCTGGCCTACGGTCACATCGTAGGTGGGACTTAGGAGATTGCTGCCGGAAGGCATGTAGCACCATACAAGCTGTCCCTTAAAGTTGCTCGCAGAACTTCCGGGACCGGCAGCCCCGCTCTTAGAGAATGCATAGTTGAAGGCGTCTTCTCCATTTTCTGTCTTGAAGATATTCGTCCGGAGACTCATGGTGTCTGTCTCGAACGAGTGCTTCTGATTGTTGATTATAATGTCAGAAGTCTTTACGTCTATGACGTTTTTTGAAATATTGAATTTCAATTCATAGTTGCTGAATGAAGCCTGAGCCTCAGCGCTCATATCCTGATTGTCTACGAGAAGGTTGTATTCAGGGTAGGTGAGTGTCTGGTAGGAATCCTTTGTTGAAGTATCGCATGACGCGAGAAGCAGTGCCATAACCGCCATTGGAAATATTGCTTTTTTCATTCTTGTCAAGAGATTAAAGTGTTTGTGATGATGATTAGTCTGCAAAATTAATAAAAATTCGTCTAATAATGGTGTTAAAACTTCAAATAAGAACTGAAATATTTATAAAAAACCAAAATAAAGCGTTAAATTTGCATTCTGAATGCCAGTTGGCTTATACTTGCCAACAACATCACAACTAAACAACTTCATAACTCAACAATAGATATGAAATCATTACGGGAACTATTCCGCATCGGTACAGGTCCGTCATCCTCCCATACGATGGGACCCCGCAAAGCTGCCGAGATATTTCGTGACCAGCATCCGGAGGCGCATCGCTTTGAAGTAACCCTCTACGGATCCCTCGCTGCCACAGGCAAGGGCCACATGACAGATGTCGCTATAATTGATGAACTTTCAAAATCAGGAAAAGAAACCGAGATAATTTGGCAACCTGATGTATTCCTTGACTTTCATCCAAACGGAATGAAGTATCGGAGTCTGGATGCTGATGGAAATCAGACAGGGGAGTGGACCGTATTCAGCGTGGGTGGTGGCGCACTTGAAGAGCCCGGCAAGCCACACACTGAGTCAGGGGAGATTTATCCGCTCAATACAATCGGCGATATAATGTCTTATTGTGAACGTACCGGGCATACATATTGGGAATATGTAGAAAAGTGCGAAGGTCCTGAGATATGGGATTATCTCCTGGAGGTTTGGAAAGTGATGAAAGATGCCGTAGAACGTGGTCTGAACAAAGAGGGACGCCTTCCCGGTCCGCTTAATCTTCAGAGAAAAGCCTGTGCCTATTATGTAAAGGCCGGTGGGTATAAGGATAACCTCAAGAGCCGTGGGCGTGTCTTCGCCTATGCCTTGGCGGTCAGCGAGGAGAACGCCTCGGGAGGCGAGATCGTTACAGCGCCTACATGCGGTTCAAGCGGTGTAATACCCGGTGTTCTATATCATCTCTGGGACAGTCGTCATTTTGCCGACGCTCAGATGGTCCATGCTCTCGCTACGGCCGGTCTGTTCGGCAACGTTGTAAAGCATAATGCGTCCATCTCAGGTGCTGATGTAGGTTGTCAGGGCGAGGTAGGAGTGGCATGCGCTATGGCAGCCGCGGCGGCAACTCAGCTCTTCGGCGGCAGTCCGGCACAGATAGAATATGCTGCTGAGATGGGCCTCGAGCATCATCTTGGAATGACTTGCGACCCTGTCTGCGGACTTGTGCAGATTCCATGCATCGAACGTAACGCTTATGCTGCCGCACGTGCTCTTGATGCCAATATATATTCTTCATTCACAGACGGAAGCCATCGCGTCAGCTTCGACAAACTCGTCACCGTGATGAAGGAGACTGGACATGATCTGCCTTCATTATATAAGGAAACAGGCACGGGTGGACTGGCAAAAGACTACGAGCAGATGCATAGGAAGTAATTGCGTGGTGAGTAAAGAGTATTGAGTATAAAGTATAGAATATTGAATATTGGAAAAATTTGAAGTCAATATATTAGGATGCGGTAGCGCCAAACCATCGCCGATGCATAATCCTTCATGTACGGTGATCAATTTCCGTGAAAACCTGTTTATGGTAGATTGTGGAGAGGGGGCGCAGAAGGAACTTCAGCGTCAGCACCTTAAGCTCCCGCGACTCAACCATATATTTCTTACCCATCTTCATGGCGATCATGTGTTCGGCCTTCCGGGGCTACTCGGAACAATGGCATTGTCCGGTCTTGAGGGTGACATAACCATCCATACGTTTGAAGACGGTAAGCGCATCTTGTCTTCAATCTTTGACTACTTTAACAGAGGATTGCCGATTGATGTAAAGTTCAATGTCATCCGTCCGGAAGAGACTGTGGTGTTTGAAAACGCTTCGCTTAGGGTGCGGACCATTCCCCTGAAGCATAAGATTCCTGCTGTAGGATACGTGTTTGAGGAAAAACCCCGACTGCGCCATATCGACAGGGCGATGTGTGATTTCCACGGAGTGCCTGTTTGGGCATTCAATGCCGTTAAGGCTGGAGAGGACTTTACGAAACCTGATGGATCTGTAATACCTAACGCATTGCTGACTAAGGATCCTGCACCTCCGCGAAGCTACGCACACATCAGCGATACAGCCTATATGCCCGGATTGGCAGAGAAAATTAAAGGAGTAGATCTGCTATTTCATGAGACCACATACCTGTCGCAAGATGCCGACAAGGCTCGTGAGCGTGGGCATACTACTGCTGCCCAGGCTGCGCAGGTAGCGCTTGACGCCGGGGCAAAGCGCCTTTTGACGGGGCATTATTCATCGCGCTGTAAGGATGACGAGCTATTCGCTGATGAGGCACGGACTATATTTCCTAATGTAATAGCCGGCAAGGAGGGGATGAGGATAGAAGTCTGATTAAATGATTGACGCCGGTCTATCAAAGATCAATTGACGATCTAAATTATAGAGATATAAAAAAGCGGAGTTCTGCCAGACTCCGCTTTTTTTGTCGTTGTAGATAATTACAGATTGAGATAAAAAAAGTCCGGCAGCCTTTGGAGCTATCGGACTTTGCGGTGAGGACGAGATTCGAACTCGTGGTAGGATTGCTCCTACGTCAGTTTAGCAAACTGGTGGTTTCAGCCACTCACCCACCTCACCATAAGAGGTTTTCCTCATTTGCGGTGCAAAGTTAATAAGAATTTTTTATTCCGCCAAATATTTTGGTGAATATTTTATTCTTTCGTGCATTTTTCTTAATTTTGTAGTGTGAGAGTAGGATGTAATAAATGTCATTCGGGTCTTTGACACTTTCTTTTAGTTACTATCGGTAATGGTCGAGGAAATTTATTGAAAAATAATTGCATGGGA
>JAIECF010000178.1 GCA_029068655.1 Muribaculaceae bacterium
TAATAATATTATGTCAAAATATATTGATCCCACATACGACGCCGGTTTCAAACTGACTTTCGGAAGAGAGAATCACTCTGAAGAACTGCTAATTGGGATTCTCAACGCGTTGTTGTGTGGAAATGAAGACTATGAGGAGATCACATCCGTTAAGTACCTTAATAATGAACGAATGGCAGATTGGAAGGATGGAAAAGGAATAAGATATGACATTTTATGCGAAACGTCATCCCATCATAGGTTTATAGTAGAGATGCAGAAGGCAGATCAGTCCTATTTTATTGATAGAGCGAGTTTCTATGTATCGAGAGGAATAGCGGAGCAAGGTTACAGAGGCAAGGACGATGAAGATGTGAGGTGGGATTATTCACTGAAGCCTGTATATGGGGTATTCATATGTAACTTCGATATTGCTACACTTGAACCAAAGGTCATCACTCGTGCAAGGGTTCTTGATGAAGAGTCTCATAAACCTATAGGAGTCAAAACGCGTTATTATTTCATTCAACTTCCTGAATTTGACAAGGAAGAGGAAGAATGTGAGAGTTTGATGGATATGTGGCTTTATAATATCAGGAATATGGGAGCAAGACAAGAAGTTGCATTTATGCGCAACAATGAGATTTTCAAAAGGCTGGAGAAGGTGACGAGTGTGGCATCCCTTACCCCAGAGGAGCGACGTAGCTACGAGGCAGATGTCAAGAACACTCGAGATACCATAAATCAGATAAGGACAGCTGAAGAAAGGGGTGAGAAACGAGGTGAGAAAAAAGGAGAAAAAAGAGGAGAAAAGAAAGGAGAGAAGAAGGCCCAACTCAGAATAGCTCGCAATATGCTTATTAGGGGAATGGATAGAGAGGCTATTGCAGCCATGACGGGATTGTCAATTGCTGACATTGAGCGGCTTTCAGATTGAATTTCAAGAATTGACTAAGAAAAAAGCTAAACAAGGCACATCACTACTTTAGCCAAGGAGTCCAACGTTGCCAGTCGACATTCTCGAACATCGGTGCTCGGCTGATATTTGTGTCCATCTCTTCGTCGTCAAGGAGGAAGCGGCGGATGAAGGCAGTCACTTCCGGATATTGGCTCAGCGGAAGCTGACAGTGCGGATGTCCTCCTTCGATTGAGTATCCCATTCTTTCACCGATACCGAAAGCAGTCCATACTTCCTTGGCCGCTCGACTCGATACGTAGCCTGATTCATCGGCAAGCCATTCATAATCCGTGTTGCCGAGAATAAGTAATGCTCTCGGAGCTACGAGTGCAGCCAACTGATGATGGTCGATAGGGAGGCGGTTGACATTGCTTTCAGAAAACTGCTTCATGCTTTCGAGAAACCATGCATAGTTGGTATTGTGAACGCGTTCTACGTTTCCGAGTGTCTCGGAGACGCGCCAGGCGTTTACTCCCCCTCCACCCGGCTCCTGTGCTATCGTTAGAGTGATACGTTCGTCCATCGCTCCGGCATAAAGAGCCATCTTTCCTGCAAATGAGCATCCGGTCACGGCAATGTGGCTTATATCTATATTGGCTTTGTCTGCGACTTTTTCAAGTCCGTCGATAAGTCTGCTTATACCCCAGGGCCACGCCGAATAGGCTCCTATTTCTAAATTGTCGGGATAGAGTAGGTTGATCGGTTCCTCTCCGCGTTTCTGGGTGTGCGACATAACTTCCATGAAATTGAATCCTATCGCCGCCACTCCGTTGTCGAGGAAAAGTTCTTTTGGAAGTGAGCCGGTCGGAAATCCAACACCTATTACTATAGGAAAAGGTCCGTCTCCTTTCGGATAGACAATATGGGAGTTCAGGGTGAGTGTCTTGCCGTTTTCATGGACGGTCACTCTCAGAGTGTCGTTGTCGAGAACAGCTTCGACACTGTCCTTGCTTACAGATGGCTTTTGCCCTAATTCGTAATGCCAGAGCATTTGAAGGATTTCGGAGCGGTGCCTTTCCCAGTCTGCAAAGTCGGTGGAGCGTGTGCCGTCGGCAAAAGTGAAAGGATCCGGCAAAGTAGGAATCTCCGGAAGTTCCTCAAACTGCTTGAAAGAGAGTAAGGGATAAGAATCCGCGGTATTTTCACGGTCATAGACAGTGGGAATCGAACCTAAAGCCGATATAATTCCTGCATTTATCGTTATGCAAGCGATGGCTCTTTTAAAGTTTTTTTTCATGATATTAGATATTCTTTATTATGCAAAATTAAAAAGAATCATTGGATTATGCAAGTTTTATATATATTTATGCAAACATATTAGTTAAATTTTGAAAATAAATTTGCGTATATAATGATTAGTTGTTATCTTTGTAGAAATTAAAACAATTCGATTATGGAAACTAAAAGAGTCAGACATAAAGTAGTTTCAGCGACCTCAGATGACCAGTTGGCTGCGATGATTGCAAAGGAATATCATGAAAATCCTAAGGATTTTTCGACAATTAGGCCTTATGGAATGTCTGATTCAAAGGATTTTCTATATAATACTTCTGCACGTGGAATAACTCCTATCTTAAAATGGCTGTAAGTTCTGTACATCAAAGAGAACTTGTTGAGGTTTCTTTTCGCTTCCTTGACGGAATAGAAAGGATCCATCCTGCACTTGTGATATCCGTAGACGAATTGCAAGAGGCAGAGGAGGGTATGTTCTATGCCGTTTTGATTTCATCAAAGAATATTCACCCGGAGTATACTATTGAAATTAATTCGGATGATATCGTTGGTGGAAACTTTGATAAAAAATCCTTTTTTGTGACTCATTTCATAGCATACTTTACATTGAATGACATAGTGAGTAG
>JAIECF010000179.1 GCA_029068655.1 Muribaculaceae bacterium
TCCAAACATCACAGAAGGATACTTTCCACCTGTCAATCCCATCAGGTTTGCAATGTTATGAAGCATATAGTTGACATGCTGCATATACGTATAGTATGTCTCTTTGAAGCCAAACATACGTCGTTGGTAATCGCCGTCATCACTCATCAGCATACCGCCAACTGACATCATGATGGAATCCAGTGTACTCATACCACCAACAGTAGTGTCCATATACATATCTTTCAATGCTTGACCAATACTATCAGCCTGGATATTTCCAGTATAGATAGGCATGCCGGGTTTCACATACAGGATGGGTGAGTTGAAGATAAAGTTACGCATGTATTCATTCCCGAGTCCGGAATTGATACCACCGAATCTTTTATCTACACTATCCAATAGTTGGTATGGAGCGCCGAATAACCGGTTTGTATAGCTGGATATAAATGATGCATCAGTCTCCTGGCCAGTCTCCGGGTTTTGACCTTTTGTCCCTTCTAATGCACGGAGTTCATCATAGAGACCGTCTACTGCACCCATAACATCCACCTCCTATAAGAAAGTCATAATAATTAACATCTTGGTTACGAGCGATAGATAGAATGAGATGGGGCGGAATATTCCGCCCCATCTCTCCTGTTGTTATTTGGATCCGTTGGTACCGAACATGTTATTGAGCATCGCGTCGGTGTCTTTCTTCAGACTGGCGCCCAGATCCTTCTTCAGAGCCTCAACGCCTTTCTGGGACTCCTTCTCCATCTCTGCCCGTCTGGCGGCATCAGCAGCCCGATCAGCCTTCAACTTGGCATCAACCTGTGCCATGATCTCTTTGTATCGATCGCCGGCGGCCTCGGTGAATTCAGCGATGGCGGATTCCGTAATGACGTAACCTTTGCCCATGCGAATGCGATTAGCATACTCCAGATAGCTGGTACCAGTCTGCTTGAAACAGGTATTGATCTCGTTCAGAGTAGCCTCGCGGATGGCAACGCCCAGCGTCATATCGCTGTCGATGGATTCCAGGAGATTCTGATCAGCCTGACCAACACGCTTCAGGATGTAATTCACACCAACGGAGGTAGTCGACTCCATAGCCGCTTCCTGATCAGCAATCGTAGTGCCGTCATCCGGCGTCGTATCAAAAGTCATCTTCTTCTCTTCTTTTTTGTCGCTGATGATCTTGGATACATCAGCCACGATCTTGTTGATGGTCTTTTCCTTCAGCTTGTTGATGAAGTTGTCGTATTCCGGATCCTGCTTGACATCGACCAGCTGCTCCTGGACTTCTTTGTCCTCGATAGAGGGAGCCTGTGGTGCCGGTACCTCAATGTCTTTGGCCTGAGCATCTTTAAGGGTCTCATTGGCCTCCTCAACGAACTGCTGCGCGATGACATTGCCAGAGCGAAGCATATACTCCAGCAGGGGAGCATGGGTTGCTTCGAAACAGGATGTGAGATACTGGGTGGCATTCATGCCTTTGGCGGCCAGCATGTTATCCACATCGCCGCAGAGTTTACCCTGGTTTCCGCTGACATAGTCCTGATCCAGAGGAACTGTGCGGAGATACACATCCACAATCAGATGGCGGTGACAATCATTGGCCAGGCGATCTGCTTCATGTTTCACCTTATGGCGAAATGCCAGGGCGCCAGGATGCACGGCGTCTTTCATCATTCCGCCAGACACTTTCATCATCTCATCCGGGTGATGGGTAGCAGGTTTCTCCATGTCGTTCTTAAGATCGTTATAGAACTGGCTCAGGGAGCTCCCGCCGTTTACAGGTTCATTCATGTTTATAGAGCCTCCATTCTTTAAGAGATATTAGGTTTCTCGAGTATTACTAGATCTGTTGCCGTCAGCACCGATCTATAATCTACTCGAAAGGAGCTAAAACGATTATGGCAACTCCGATTAAAGAAAAGCCGAGGAAGTACAAACTCTTCCGTGAGGGTACTGATGGATTGGCGAATATGATTAAGAAGGCCAATGAGTGGGCAGCTACTCAGGAGTGGACTACATTCTTCAGCACATTCGTCATGGTACCTAAGGAAAAGGACAAAGGATACGGCTATGAACATGGCATCATGATTTCGTACAATCCCAAATAATACATGGTGACACAGGGGGCATTCATCGCCCCCTGTGTCATCACCGTTATACTTCCTCGGTAATCTGGACTGAATTGGAATCCACCCTGATGATTTCAGGAACGTGAATGTGGAGTTCATCCTCATGCAGCTCAGAGATATCATCGTATTTCACGAATATAGATTGCTTGGTAGCATCGTATTCATTGAAACCGATAAACCGAATGTAGTTGACATTTGGCTGATTCTCTTTGATGCGATGAATCAGATCAGACACGTGCACATCTTTCACTTCTCCAGAAGACAAGGAATCGAAGAATGCTTGAATATCGTGGACGACGCCCTCAACAGTCTGGGTGTACATAGAACGATCATAGACAGCGATATGCAGTTTGATATTCACATACACGTTATCCAGCATAATCTCGGAATCCCACAGAGCGTTTTTACCTTCTTCAGGACCAATGTAGTAGTTGTTACTACGTCCATATGTGTTGAACAGCTTGAAGTCCAGATACGAATTCCCATTTAGCTTACTGATGATTGGCTCCATCTTCCGGTACTGTTCACCAAACGCTCGGATGAAGTATGCCATACGTTCGTTGTCCATGGGGAGATCCCATTTCAGGAAAGGAACCAGTGATGCGCGGATTTGATAGTCCCCGTTCTCACCAGCGAATATGATACTACTCCGCATCATGTTCATCGGTTTGTACAGATTGAGGTCACGATTGCGGTTCGCAAAACGATTGGCCATCTCATATCCGGCAAACGTGGGATCATTGAACAGAACACTGGTACGTTTATTCTCTTGATTCTTCATCATACAGATGAAGTGGAACGAAGTTTCCTTTGTATCAATGTAAACCGCACCAGATCTGTCACCGATAGAGATCAACGATTTCATACCCTCTGTGCGATCCATATCCACTTCAATGGTCCAGTCAGAGTTCAGGTTATCTTTCACAGCGATATTTGCTTCGAAGACATAACCGCCAGCCTTACGGATCTCCACCGGTTTCATCTCGATATAACCAGTCTCTCCATCTCCAGCTGTTCTAGTAACTAAGACTACCCGCAGATTATTCTGATCCAGCGGATAATCCTCTCCAACACCCTCAACGTACTTCATGGTTTTATCCTGAACCACAGGGACGCAGATTACTTGGATCTTATAGGTATCCTGCTGCTTGTCCGTAAGGGTTCTCTCAATGGATAATGTAGCCAGCTGGAATTGGTAGAATACATCCGTCTGAATCATGACATCCTCAGGCCACGACGTATCGTTGATCAGATTGTTATATGTGGCAGAGATCATCGGGTCGCGGTTGATCTTGATGTAGAACGGATTTACAAACATGAACGGACGTTCTGTACTGATCGTCGGAAGTGCATCATCCGAAATATGTGCAGGTCCATCTGTCCCCTGTACCATGCGCACCCGATCTCGAACGACCTTTCCATCTTCATCGGCGTACTCCCAGAGATGTCCAGGTTTAATGATGAACTCCTGTGATTGATCTTCTGCGTCCCGGTTGACATAATCACATTCAGATTCTTTCACATCAATCGTCAATGTGTTAGTAGGATATACATAGTTGGCATCATCCACAATGGCGACGAACTGAGAGAAGAGAGTGCCGCTGGGATCATCACGCCGTTTGAAGAACTCTGCTCTAGTGTTGTATACCCGCGCATACTTCTCAAACCACAGCCGGAGATCATGGTCGGTTGACAACACATTAGCTGTATTATACGCCATAATGATATCGCGGCGGAGTTCCTCGATGTTACCACGATCTGCTCCTCCAACGGCGCCGCTATAGCACAGACCGACCATGCGGGTGTTGGAGTTGTAATCAAATCGGTCACCAACCCGTTCCACAGGAACACCGGCTTTTCGGTCATATGTGTCGAAATTGGCTGCCTTCCCGCGGCAGGTGTATACGACCGTTTCAATCTTGGAGTTGAACGCCGGAATAAAATACGCTTTGTTCGATGAGAACATCAGCGTCATTGCGTTATCCCCATCATACCGATACCATACAAACGGATCACTATCGGGCTGAGTGTATTGCGGTTTCTTCTTCATGGGAATACGCTCACCCTGAGGAGTAATATACGTAATGTCAATTCCAGCGATTTGATTACTCCATCGAATCGTGATGTCACGATTAGACGTTACCAAGTTATCCACGATGGAATTGGT
>JAIECF010000018.1 GCA_029068655.1 Muribaculaceae bacterium
GAACTATGATAGCTTAGGCGCAGACCTGATTCTCAGCGCGGGAACGGGCAGACTTCCACAGAATTTTTACTTCCAGGAAGCCAACCTTACCCAGTACCGTCTTCCACATTCATGCAAGGCGGAGCGCCAGCGAGCGAGCCTCAGCGCACTCCGCTTCCGAGTGCTTTCAGCAAAACCCTCCGTCCCCTTTGCGGCTCTGCGTGAGATAAATAGAGCTTAGGCGCAGACCTGATTCCCAGCACAGGAACGAGCAGACTTCCACAGAATTTTTATCTTATCTGTCGCTACTATCCTTCATTATGTCCGCTATTTCATATTCGAGACCTCTCTTATCCTTACTTTCATTGAAATTTGCTGCGATCAGATAAAGTTTGCGTGAATCCATCGCAAAGCGACCGGCATAGTCACGGTCTCGAATCTGGTCCATTGCTTCCTTAACGCTTTTGTTGTATTTGAATTCGAAAAGGTAGATGAAGCGGTTCGTGAAAACTTCCAAGTCGCTGCGTCCTTTGTAGCCATCGTGCTCGGCAATGGTCTTCGTACCACACAACTCGGCAAGCAGAAAGGTGACAGCCCTGTATGTAGACTCATTATGATCCTTTCCGGGAAGATCCTTAAGCATGGCCTGAAGCCTCTTCATGAAACCATGAATGTCTCCTTTGGCAAGGTCATTCTTAAACTGGGCGAAGTCAAATGGTCCGCCTTGTTGGTTGGCACGGGAATCGTATGCTGTCAACATCAACCGATAGAAGCCGAGCTCCACTTCGCGGTTAGGTAGCTTCAAGGTGTAGAGCTGTGATTCCCGGTCATAGCTTTCTATGGAGAGATAGCCGGTCTGGAACATGAGGGGCACAGGATTCAGATGATCGAAACCGACGGAGGAAAGATCATCCCTTGTGGCTACTATTCCATTGACATTCCATGGACTGATGCCATTGTTCTTCACCCATCTTGCCAGAAAGGTAGGTGTACCCGTGACAAACCAATAAGCAAATATCTCCTTCTCAGTAAGTGCCCTCAATACGCTATAGGGATTGTATAGCCTGGATCCGCGAGGAGCGAAGAGATAACCGTCGTAATACCGGCGAATTTCCTTCAATGTGGAATCATAGTTTTCCTCCCGATCTTCAGCGAGATCCTCAATTCCCGGCCGTAGATATTTTACTAATTCAGCTTCAGTCCAACCACATATATCAGCATATTCATTGGCCATTGAAATATCATTCAGATTGTTGAAATCGCTGAAGATGCTGACTCTTGTAAACCTCGCCACCCCTGTGATGAATGCAAACCGGATGTAATCGTCCATAGTCTTAAGATTACCGAAAAAGCTTTTCAGAATCTTCTGGTGCTTTTCAAGCAACCTCCTGTCTTCCCCTATCTCCAGAAGGGGTTTATCGTATTCATCTACAAGTATGACCACTTTCCGACCGGTTTTCTTATAGGCATTACGGATAAGGGATTTGAATCTCTGAGATATTGTGATATCCTCGGCATTTCGCCCGTAGAGTTCCTCATATTCCCTAAGGAACCCCATTATTATTTGTTCGGTCCCATCTTCCTTGCTGTAGTCTTCTGCGTTGAAGTCGAAATGAATCACGGGTGAAGGTGTCCAGTCAAGATCCATACTATCTGCCGCTAATCCTTTGAACAGGTCGCGCCGTCCTTCGAAATAGGCCTTGAGGGTAGACAGTATGAGGCTTTTCCCAAACCTGCGCGGACGGCTGAGGAAAACGAACTGACCTTGCTCAAGAAGCGGTTTAATGTATTGGGTCTTATCAATATATACATATCCTTCCTCGATGATCTTATGGAAGGTCTGCATACCGACAGGATATCTTAGCTTTCGCATAATTCTGTAGTTTTCCGCAAATATAGTAAAAATCACCCAATAATCCAAAAAAACGCAGGGAGTGTGGAAATAAACTTTTACGTCTTCCCCAAGCAGGACGGATATCACTCCCTCTCAAGATCAGTCGCCGTCATTTCAGCAATGCGGAGCGAAGCGAAGCGAGCCTCGGCGCTCTCCGCTTCCGAGTGCTTTCAGCAAAACCCTCTACTCCTCTGCGGCTTTGCGTGAGCTCGTCAGTTACCCGTGCGCTCCCGGCTCCCCACCGTTCCCGGCGTGAACTGTGATGGCTTAGGCGCAGACCTGATTCTCAGCGCAGGAACGAGCAGACTTCCACAGACTTTTTACTTCCAGGAAGCCCGGACTTGCGCTCGGAGGCTGGGAAGCCTCCATCCCATAGGCTACGCAATTAAAAATTCTGCGCCCCATCCGTCCGTTCTGAGCGCTCTTGAAAAGAGCGTTCAGCGCCTAATCTCCCAATTCCTCCCGGTGCGAACTATGAGAGCTTAGGCGCAGACCTGATTCTCAGCGCAGGAACGAGCAGACTTCCACAGAATTTTTACTTCCAGGAAGCCAACCTTACCCAGTACCGTCTTCCACATTCATGCAATGCGGAGCGCCAGCGAGCGAGCCTCAGCGCCCTCCGCTTCCGAGTGCTTTCAGCAAAACCCTCCGTCCCCTTTGCGGCTCTGCGTGAGATAAATAGAGCTTAGGCGCAGACCTGATTCTCAGCGCAGTAACGGGCAGACTTCCACAGAATTTTTATCTTAGCGAGATAGCCAGCTTCCTGAGTGCTGTCTAAGACATTCCTGCAATGCTGATCGAAGCGAGCGAGCCTCGGCGCACTCCGCCTCCCTAGCGCCCTCAGCGTGATATAATGCTTAAATATTCATTCTCTGCGTTCTCCGAGCCGAGGCGCAACAGGCCGCAATCATTGCGGGGTTTCCAAAGCCGAGTCGCGAAGCCAATTTATCATTTATCGAAAGCGAAATAATAGATTAAAAATCCAGTGCTGTTTAGCTCTAACTAAACTTTTAAGGTTTAAAACTTGTTTTCAATAAGATTTTTTATTAATTTTGTACCCCAAAATCAGCCATGTTCGTAAATCATGTCAGAATACAGCATAAAACCGTATGAAGATGTAAATAATTCTCAGTATAATTTTCATAAATTATATATAGACGGTGTGTGTCAGTATGATGACTTCCTTAAAGAAATTGAGAGGAACGCCAATGATAAGAAATTGCTTAATGGTATACTAAACAGTTTGAATTATGAGTAGAAAGGATATTCTAAGTTCTCCTGAATATTGGATAGCCAAAGCTCAGATTGATCTATACAATCATGCTGAGGATTTCATGGAGAAAAATGATATGAACCGTTCTCAGCTCGCTCAGCATCTTGGCGTAAGCAAAGGGTATGTATCTCAGTTGCTTAATGGAGATTATGATCATAAGCTATCTAAATTCATACAATTAGCGATTGCTTTCGGTTATGTGCCGAAAATCGAGTTTCAACCTATAGAAGAGGTGGTCTCACACGATAGGTATGAATATGTTCCCTCGAAACCAAATCCAAATATCAGATTTATTCAAGGAAATTTCTTGACAGGAACACACATAGAGATAGATCCCGGATATGAATCTCCGACATCGGATTTTAGAGTCAATGTAGCATGATTAGATTTAGAATGGCCAAGATCAATGTCGATCAGTTCGCTATCTTGGCTGATAAGGCACCATATGAAGGCGTATCGTATTCGGTAGGTTTTGGTTTTAATGTTGCTGCCAATGCAAGCCGGATTGCTTGTATATTTACCATAGATTTTTCATTCAGCGAAAAGCCTATATTAAAATTGAGCATCACCTGTGAGTTCGATGTCCATGAAGAAGATTGGATCAATCACATAACAGACGAGATCCTTTCAATTTCTAAAGAGGAGCTTGGATTCTTTGCAAATCAGACAGTTGGAGTAGCGAGAGGTATTCTTTTCTGTAAAACGGAAAACTCTGATTTCCGTGACTATATTCTTCCTCCAATTAATCTCACTGCTATTTTAGACGAGGATTTAGTAATAAACCTTCCTGAGAGCAACCAAGAGTAAAAAATATTCTGCGCCCCATCTGTCAGTTCTGAGCGCTCTTGAAAAGAGCGTTCTGTGCCTAACCACAACATTGTTCCCGCCTTCAGGAACTATGATGGCTTAGGCGCAGACCTGATTCTCAGCACAGAACGAGCAGACTTCCACAGAATTTTTTAATCGACATTGACCAAGCTATCCCTGATTCAGATTGACCCTAAAAATTTTTTCTGCGCCCCATCTGTCAGTTCTGAGCGCTCTTGAAAATAGAGCGTTCTGAGCCTAATCTCCACATTCCACCCGGAGCGAACTATGATAGCTTAGGCGCAGACCTGATTCTCAGCGCGGGAACGGGCAGATCCCCACAGACTTTTTACTTCCAGGAAGCCCGGACTTGCGCTCGGAGGCTGGGAAGCCTCCGTCCCATAGGCTACGCAATTAAAAATTCTGCGCCCATCTGTCAGTTCTGAGCGCTCTTGAAAAAGAGCGTTCTGAGCCTAATCTCAACATTCCTCCCGTCAGGAACTATGATGGCTTAGGCGCAGACCTGATTCTCAGCGCAGGAACGAGCAGACTTCCACAGAATTTTTAAATCGACATTTACCATGCCATCCATGACACGAGTTGACTCAAGAATAATTTTTCTGCGCCCCATCTGTCAGTTCTGAGCGCTCTTGAAGAAGAGCGTTCTGTGCCTAACCTCAACATTCCACCCGGCGCGAACTTATAGAGCTTAGGCGCAGACCTGATTCTCAGCGCAGGAACTGGCAGACCTCCACAGACTTTTTACTTCCAGGAAGCCCGGACTTGCGCTCGGAGGCTGGGAAGCCTCCGTCCCATAGGCGACGCAATTAAAAATTCTGCGCCCCATCTGTCAGTTCTGAGCGCTCTTGAAAAGAGCGTTCTGTGCCTAATCTCTACATTTCTCCCGCCGTTAGGAACTATGATGGCTTAGGCGCAGACCTGATTCTAAGCGCAGGAACGGGCAGACTTCCACAGACTTTTTACTTCCAGGAAGCCCGGACTTGCGCTCGGTATTACGCCAGGCAGGCGTCAAGGGCGGCGGTGATGGCTTCGCGGTCCATGCCGCGCCCGATGAAGACGAGCTTGTCCATACGGTCGCCGTATTCCTCGTCCCAGTCGCGCAGCAATCCCGGCTCTGTGGCAAAGAAACGCTCCAGCTCATCCTGCGGTGCAGTAGCATACCACTGGCCGCACTCCGTCAACCTCTTCTGCACTCCTGCCTGCTCAAACAGATAGCTCATGTCGCGGTTGTCGCTGAAATAGCAGATTCCCTTACAGCGGATCACGCTCTTCGGCCACTGCTTCGCACAGAAATAGTCGAACTTATTTAGGTCGAACGGGCGTCTCCTGTAATATACAAAGGTAGAGATACCATATTCCTCAGCTTCCCCTTCACCATGATGATGGTGGTGATGGTGGTGATCTTGCTCATGGTCATGATGATCCTCATGGTCGTGATGATCCTCATGGTCGTGTTCGTGATCATGGTCATGCTCATGGTGATGATGGTGGTCATGCTCTTCATCCTCTATCTCCTCCAGAGGTTTCTCTATCTCCCTGATCCATGTTGCCGATGTAGCCACTTTTCCGAAGTCAAACATATGTGTATCAAGGAGCTCGCTGAAGTCCACGTCGCAATAGTCGCACTCGATGATGCGTGCGACGGGATTGAGCGCATGGATGGCCTCACGGATCATCGCAGCATCTTCTTTCGAAACCTCAGAGATCTTGTTGAGCAGCACGATATTGCAGAATTCTATCTGCTGCACTACGAGATTCTCCAGATCCTCCTCTCCATATTCCTTCACCGTCAGTGATTTGCCACTGCCGAACTCACTCTGCAGGCGTAGCGCGTCGACTACTGTCACTATGCAGTCGAGCACCGGAATGCCGTTGCGCGTAGCAGCCGGTCCCATTGTAGGTATAGAGCAGATGGTCTGCGCAATAGGTTCCGGTTCGCAGATGCCGCTCGCTTCTATCACGATATAGTCGAAGCGGTCTCCTTCCATCAGGTCGACGAGCTGATTGACGAGGTCCATCTGCAGGGTGCAGCAGATGCATCCGTTCTGAAGGGCTACAAGTGAATCGTCGCTCTGGCCGACGAGACCGTCTTTAGCGATGAGGTCGGCGTCGATGTTGACTTCTCCGATGTCGTTTACGATCACTGCGAATCGTATTCCTTTCCGATTGTTAAGTATCTTGTTGAGGAGAGTGGTCTTTCCGCTTCCTAAGTAGCCTGTAATGAGCAGTACCGGTGTTGTCTTCATATGTGTATGTGAGCTTTCAGTTATCAGTTATAAAAAAACGGCCTATCCCATGAGAGGATCAGGCCGGATCTTAGATTTTGAGGGAGCGATAAACGGGGCTCGAACCCGCGACCCTCAGCTTGGGAAGCTGATGCTCTACCAACTGAGCTATTATCGCATGCATTTTGCATTGTCGATGTTTTTATATTGCAAATTTAAGCATTTTTTTCATATCGGCCAAATTTATCAACAAATATTTGAGCTTTCAGTTGTAAGTTTTCAGTTTTTTTGAGGCCGGATACAAAAAAAGTCGTTTTTTTTTTCTAATTTTGTAAAAAATTATGGGGGAGTTCCAATCTCGGAGTCCTTGTTAGTTAATTTCATTAAGCATCGTGAATTATGGATTATGCGTTAATTAAAAGATTCATTCCTGTCATAGTGATGGCCATTGTCCTCCTTATTCCCGCATGCGGAGGCAAGAAGGGTGATGCAAACGCGTTTCCCGAAGGATTCGCTTCCCTGACCGACGAGCAGAAAGTGGTCTACATGATGGAGCATGCGTCTGCTGACTCGGTAGCACGCTTTATTATCTATGCTTCTCTCGGGAAAGTAGATGGCGTAAGGATCGATACTCTCAATAATGCCACCCTGAAGGCTTACGAGACATATACTGACACAGCACTCCAGACTTTCAGCTGGGAATTTGACAGAGTGTCGGAAGAACTTCCGCTCCACGATAAGATGCGCCTGCGTGCCCTTGTAGGCACTGAAGATCCTCAGGGTCTCGGACTGACTCTCGGTCTGGAATATCTGAACCAGATCAGAGTGAAGGGCATGACGGCCGACGAGGTGCTGGCAGAGCTGCAGGAACTGAAACGCGCCTCTGCGGATGATCCGGATATGTATGCACGCTTTCTGATAGGCTTCCGCACGGTGCTCCGCTATGATAAGAATTCCGACATGCCTGCGGAGATCTACAATCGTTTTCTCAACTTCGATGAAGACGCCATCGAGGAATACCATTCCCGCAACAAGGCAGCCGGAGTTCCGGTCACCCTTCCGGACTCTATCCCCGTCGAGGAGCACCCTGAGGAAACTCCCGCTCCCTCCGACTCTATATCACATGACTGACAACTGAAAACCGACAACTATGAAAAGAGTATCAGAATACAGCGCCCTCGCGGAGGCTGAAATCCGCGCCCTCGACTTCCCGAAAGGGAAACTTGACGCCCTTTACGCTCCAATCGCCTACGGTATGCAGGCCGGAGGAAAGCGTCTCCGTCCGACTCTTGTCCTGATGACCGCAGATGCTTTCGGCAAGTGTCCGGATAAGGCACTCCGCCCTGCTGTCGGAATCGAGATGTTTCATAATTTCACTCTTCTGCACGATGACGTGATGGACAAGTCTGACCTCCGCCGCGGTCGTCCGACGGTCCATTCCAAATGGGACGCCAACACAGCGATTCTTTCCGGCGACACGATGCTGACACTGGCTACGAAATTAGTCTCCGATGTCGATGACTCTATACTCCGTCAGGTGCTCGACACATTCAACAACCAGGCGCTCCGTGTGTATGAAGGCCAGCGTCTTGACATGGACTTCGAGAATCAGGACGAGGTGGCACTCGACGATTATATCGAGATGATAAAGGCGAAGACCGGCGCCCTGCTTGGAGGGGCCGCCAAGATCGGTGCGCTCATAGGCGGGGCATCGAAGGAGGACGCCGACAGGATGTATGAGTTCGGCGTCATGCTCGGTGTGGCTTTCCAGATCGAAGACGACTATCTCGACACATTCGGCAACGCCGACACATTCGGCAAGCCGATAGGTGGCGACATCAACAACAATAAGAAGACCTTCCTCATGGTGAAGGCCATCGCATCCGGAGGTGCCAACGCCGAGGCCCTGAAGGCCGCTCTCAAGCTTCCGGCCGGACCTACAAAGATCAAGGCTGTCACCCGTATCTACGAGACTATGGGGATGCCTGCTGTAAGCAAGGCCGAGGCTGCCGCATACAGCAGCAAGGCTCTCGCCGCTATCAAGAAGACCTCGCTCAGCGACGATGCACGCGAGGCTTACCGCAAGCTCATCGAGAAACTCGTAGGCCGCTCGAAATGATCGATACCCACACCCACCTGTATATGGACTCCTTCTCGAAGGATGATCCCGACGGATGCGCCGCCGCGGTAGACCGTGCGGTGGATTCCGGAGTGGAGCTGATGGTGCTTCCTGCCGTCGACCGCGAGTCGGCGGCGGAGGTGGCTACGCTTCATGCGGCGCGTCCGGAGCGGACAAGAACCGCGATGGGGTTGCATCCCACTGAAGTAGGGGAGGACTGGCGTGAAGAACTCGACGACATAGTCGCCATTCTCGCCTCTACGGAACCCGTGGCCATAGGTGAGGTAGGGATAGATTTATACTGGGACGATTCCAACCTCTCACTTCAGAAGGACGCCTTTATCGCGCAGATCCTTCTTGCGGAGAAACTGGGCCTTCCCGTCATCATTCATTGCCGCGAAGGGGTAGAGGTGTGTTGCGAATGTATAGAGGCAGCAAGAGCCGGCACGTCGTCAGGAAGTCTGCCGCCTCTTGTCTTTCATAGTTTCACAGGCTCTCCCGAGGATGTCGGCCGGATACGCAAGGTATGCGATCCTTATTTCGGAATCAACGGAGTGGTGACCTTCAAGAACTCGGGGCGCCTGCCCGAAGCCGTAAGGGAAATAGGACTTGACCGTCTGCTTCTCGAGACAGACTCCCCGTATCTCGCTCCCGTGCCTAAGCGGGGACGCCGCAACGAAAGCTCCTATCTGACATACATAAACTCTAAGATTGCGGAGATCCTTGGTCTCTCTCCGGAAGAGATTGACGAGGCCACGACACGCAACGCAAAAGCATTCTTCAGGATTTGAACTCGCTATTCACTCTCCCGTTTCATCAGCCGGTGGTGATCTTCACTCTGGTGCTGCTGTTGATTCTTGCGGCTCCTGTCGTGTTCAGGCGTCTCAGGATTCCTGATGTAGTGGGATTGATTATGGCCGGCGTGGCGGTCGGCCCTTACGGATTCAATCTCCTTGAGCGCGACGCTTCGTTTCAGATCTTCGGTCAGGTCGGTATCCTCTACCTTATGTTTCTTGCGGCGGTGGAGATCGACATGTACCACTTCAAGCAAAACCTGAAGCAGGGGCTCGCCTTCGGCGTGATAACGTTTATCGTGCCCTCCGCGCTCGGCATGCTGGCCGCTCACTATGCTTTTGGAGCCGGACTCACCACATGCCTGCTTCTGGCGAGCATGTATTCCTCCCATACGTTGATCTCTTATCCGGTGGTAAGCCGTTTCGGTCTACAGAACGGCAAGGGTGTCATCCTCGCAGTAAGCGCCACTATAGTTGCCGTCCTGCTTGCCCTGCTTACTCTCGCATCGGTCGTTAAGCTCCAGAATACCGGGCAGTTTGACGCGATGGATATAGTGAGGCTCCTTTCTTATACGGCGGTGTATGCCGTGGCGGTTGGATTCGCTTTCCCGCGCATCACAAGGTTTGTCTTCCGAAAGATGACAGATGCAGTGGCTCAGTATATCTTCATTCTCGCCATGGTCTTCATCGGGGCGGTGCTCGCTCAGCTCATAGGCCTTGAGTCGATCCTGGGAGCTTTCTACGTAGGATTGGTGCTCAACCGTCTTATACCCGGCCGCTCCTCGCTGATGCACCATATTAAGTTTATTGGTAATGCCATATTCATACCATATTTCCTAATAGGGGTGGGCATGCTGATCAACGTGCATGTGATCTTCAGCGGATGGAAAGTGGCGTGGGTGGCCTTCAACATGATAACGGTTGCTCTCGTATCCAAGTGGATAGCATCCTGGATTGCCCAGAAGTCGTTCGGGCTGACCTCAACCGACCGCCGGATGATGTTCGGACTCACGAGCGGAAAGGCAGCGGCTACTATCGCCGCGACCATGCTCGGCTATCAGTATGGCATCATCAACGAGGATATCATGAATGGAGCTGTCCTGATGATCCTCGTCTGCTGCCTTGTCGCTTCGGTAATGACGGAGCGTACCGCCATACGGATGAGGATCGAGCTTACAGCAGCCGAAATGGAACAGACCGGAGTGGAACGTCCGGAATTCGCACGGCAGATAGTGGCAGTGTCCAACCCGATCACCGCAGAGGGACTCATGAGGCTCGCTGTCTTCATGCGTTCTCCTAAGAATACAGAGCCGGTGACGGCTCTTTTCGTGCGGAATTCAGATGACCCCAAAAGCCTGAGGGCCGGCAGATACTCGCTGCGTACGGCTGCCCAGGCCGCTCAGGAGATGGGTGTGCAGGCCGTGGAGGAGGAGCGTTTCGACCTGAACGTGGTCTCGGGTCTGACCAATATGATACGTCAGAATCATGCTACGGATATAGTGCTCGGCTTTCACCGGAAGGCGAATATCGTGGATACATTTTTCGGGCAGATGATCGATAATCTGCTGCGCGAGACCCTTAAGATGGTAGTAATGTCGAGATGCTTCATACCCATATCGACTGTAAGGCGGATAGTGGTGGTGGCCGGAGCCAAAGCGCAATACGAGACCGGATTCCACGACTGGGTGGCCCGTATAGGCAACCTTTCCCAGCAGCTTGCCTGCAAGGTTATATTCCTCGTATCGGCTGAGACGTCGAGATATATAGAAGACATTATCTCAACTGATGGCTACGGCATAAGGCGCATATATCAGGAGATGACCGGATGGGACGACTTCATACTGCTTTCGAGCGATGTCGGTCCTGAAGACCTTCTCGTGGTAGTAGGGGCAAGAAAGGGCTCGATATCCTACAGCGCATCGCAGGAGGAAATGCCGGAATTCCTGTCGAAAAACTTTGCTGCCCACAACCTCATGGTAATCTATCCGGAACAGTTCAATGGCTAACTTCCCAAACTCACAAACTCCAACACTCACCAACTTAAATGCATATACTCGAATACATATCCTCACAACTCGGATCGCTTGACGTAAACCTCGTCAACGCGTCGTTCCGTCTGGTGCTTGCTCTGCTTCTCGGGGCTCTCGTAGGCACCGAACGCAAGCATAAGGGCCAGGTGGCCGGAATCCGCACCTTCGCCCTCATATCTATGGGCGCATGCCTATCGATGCTGCTATCCATCTATGTGCCACAGGAATATATGGGACTGAAGAACGGTGATCCCGGACGTATAGCGGCGCAGGTGATCACCGGTATCGGTTTCCTCGGAGGCGGCGCCATGATCCAGCAGCGCGGAGTCGTAAGGGGACTGACCACCGCCGCCGGAATATGGATCACGGCCATCATCGGCATGGCGGTAGGCGTCGGTATGTATATGGCTTCCATAGTCTGTACCCTCCTGATCTTCATGGTGATCGTCGGTTTCAACCGATTCGAGCATGTGATCCATATCGGCCAGGAGACAAAGGTGATATCTATCCGCACCAAAGGAATACTCAGGAATATCGACGACTACGACCGTCTTCTAAGGGAAGAAGGGGTGCATATATCCAATTTCTTCATAGAGCAGAACTTCGAGAAGGACTTCACCGAAGTCAACCTCGTGGTGCTCGTGAGAACTTCAAGAAAACTTATGGATGCCATCAACCGCCTCAGCGAGGCTCATGACATTCTTTCTATAACACTCTCAAACCAGATTGACCTATGATGCCACAGATGATTCAGGAGACCACCACCGACATCCAGCAGACCATCTACACCGAGTTGAATCCCGATGCCGCGAAAGACGCAGGTCACGGATCGGAAGACAACACCAACGGCCTTATCCTCGACCTCGCATGGATCCTTGTGCTGGCTGCGATAGCCACACTCGTATTCAAGAAGCTCAAGCAGCCTGTAGTGCTCGGCTATATTCTGGCGGGATTTCTCGCTTCTCCCAATTTCACATATCTTCCATCTATCTCGAATCTCGAGAATATCGAGATCTGGGCCGATCTCGGCATCGTGGTCCTGATGTTCTCGCTCGGTCTGGAATTCTCATTCAAGAAACTGATGAATTCAGGCTCGTCGGCGATTATTACGGCATTGATAATCATTGTCGGGATGACCATGGCCGGATTCGGAGTAGGATATATGCTCCATCTCAACACCATCAACTGTATCTTCCTCGGAGGCATGATTTCCATGTCGTCGACCACAATAATTCTCAAGGCTTTCACCGATCTGGGCCTCAAGCAGCAGAAGTTCGCATCGATGGTGCTTGCGGTGCTGATCATCGAAGACCTCTTTGCCGTCCTCATGCTCGTTCTTCTTTCGTCGTTTGCAATGGGCGACGTGCAGGGCTCGGAACTGGTGTTCAGTATCGCCAAGCTCTGTTTCTTCCTCATCATATGGTTTGTGGTGGGAGTCTACGTACTTCCCTCTTTCCTTGAGAAGGTGGGATCTTATCTTAATTCCGAGACACTCCTCGTGGTGTCGATGGGTCTTTGCTTCATGATGGCTGCCTTCTCCGTGATGTGTGGATTTTCACTTGAGCTCGGAGCCTTCGTGATGGGTTCCATTCTGGCGGGCACTATCTTCGCCGAGCGTATGGAGCATGTGATAGCTCCCGTGAAAGACCTGTTCGGAGCAGTGTTCTTCATATCGGTGGGCATGATGGTGCAGCCTACCGTCATTGCTACATATTATCCGCAGGTGCTGTTGCTTGCGGCAGTGGTGATAGTAGGCATGATCATCTTCGGTACTCTCGGAATGCTCGTGACCGGCCAGACGCTTCAGGTGGCGATCAAGAGCGGTTTTTCCCTGACGCAGATAGGTGAGTTCTCTTTCATCATAGCATCGCTCGGCATGGGACTGGGAGTGCTCGACGCCTCGCTCTATCCGATTATAGTGGCAGTATCGGTCATCACTATATTCACCACTCCTTATTTCATAAAGCTTTCCAATCCGGCCTACCGGTTTGTGGAGAAGCATCTGCCCGCTAAGCTCAGCTTCCTTATCGACCGCTATTCGTCGCAGACCGTAGATACCAACGAGACAGCCCGCCTATGGCGCGAGATCCTTGGCCGCTATCTCTGGAGGATCGTTCTTTATTCGGTGATCCTGATAGCGATCATCTTCGCATGCAGACAGCTTCTCTTCCCCCTTATGGAAGGCCTTATGCCGAAGTGGGGTCATCTTGTGGCAACGGCATGTTCGCTCGTACTCATGTCTCCGTTCCTGACGGCCCTCTCCTTCACGACAATAAAGAAAGACCATAAGATGAGGCTTCACTCCACGGCGTCGTTCTATGAGGTGCCTCTGATAGCCATGAGCATCATACGCTATCTCCTGGCTCTCCTGTTCGTAGTGTATTTTCTGGCTGTATGCTATTCTACACTTGTAGGATGGATAGGAGGCACCATATGTTTCCTTCTTATGGTGATCTTCGCATCGTCGAAGCTCATGCGAGGGTTCAAGAAAATGGAGAAGAAGTTTATGAACAACCTCAACAACCGGGAGAACGCCAGAAGCGGCGCCAACAACAATCTCGTCAGCGATCTGCATCAGGCCTATCTCGACATCAAGCCTAACTGCCGCTTTGCGGGCGACAAACTTAAGGATTCCGGTCTCAGGAGCGAGTTTGGCGTGAGTGTCTCGAGTATACGTCGCGGCGACGAGTTCATTCCCCTTCCGACCGGCGACACCCGTATCTTTCCGGGCGATACGCTCGGTGTGATAGGCTCCGACAGCCAGATCAAGCGCCTCAACGATGAGATAGACAAGGCCGGACAGATAAAGAAGGAATCTCTGCGCCACCCGGACATCGAGCTGAAGAGCATCCTTCTTACTCCGGACTCTCCCATAATAGACCGTCCACTCTACGAGACCGACCTGCGCAACGACTATTTCTGCATGGTGCTCTCCGTGCAGAGGGGTGAGGGCGAGTTTATCAATCCTCGTCCGGATACCATACTTAAGGCAGGCGATCTTCTCTGGATAGTGGGCGATCCGACGCAATTCGACAAAATGAAGTGATACTCATATTGTTTTGTTTCATGATCCATCATGATGAGTCATGTTCGATCATGATAAATCATGAAAGGTAATTAATCATTGGTAATTCATCATTAAATGAACAGGCGTCCATATACATTCGACCGCGTGGTCCGAATCATATTCTCGATATGCGGCCTTGTGGCCATTCTCTTCCTTCTCGACATTCTGAGCGATGTACTGCTCCCATTTCTGGTGGCATGCCTCATAGCTTATATTCTTGAGCCAACCGTCGAATTCAACAAGAAGATCCTCGGTTGCAGACGCCGCTTCTTTCCGGTGGTCATGACCCTGCTGGAGACCATATTTCTGATCGGCGTGCTCTGCTGGCTTCTCATTCCCTACCTTGTAGAAGAAAGCACGGAGATGGCCAGGATAATCCGGGACTACGCGTCGAGTCAGATCCAGATTCCCTATATATCCAAGGAAATACATGATTTCATAAGAAAGAATGTGGATTTCGATCAGATAGGGCGCCTACTGAGCCGGGAACAATGGATAGAGCTCATCAAGAACAGCCTCAACCAGACATGGTCGTTTATCGGAAGTTCGCTGAGCCTTATAGTCGGAGTTGTCAGCTGGCTTATAGTCGTGCTGTATGTGATATTCATAATGCTCGACTATGAGCGCTTCATTCTCTCGATGCGTCAGCTTATTCCCTATGGTCAGCGCAAGCAGGTGTTTCATATTGTCAAGGATATTGAAAACGCTATGAACCGTTATTTCCGCGGACAGTTCTATATAGCAGCCATCGTCGGGCTGCTGTTTGCGGCCGGGTTCCTAATTATCGGGCTTCCGATGGCTGTGCTTTTCGGTCTCTTTATCGGTATGCTCAATATGGTGCCGTATCTTCAGGTAATATCCCTTCCGATCGCCGCCTTGCTGTGTCTTGTAGGTTCAATTTCCGGCGGTCCCGACTTCTGGGTGCTTTTCTGGGAATGTATGGGAGTCTATGTGGTGGTACAGTGCATTCAGGACCTTATTCTCACTCCTAAGATAATGGGGAAGGCTATGGGACTTAATCCCGCTATCATCCTTCTCGCTTTGTCGGTATGGGGCACTCTGCTCGGGTTTCTCGGTATGATCATCGCTTTGCCGCTGACTACGCTTCTTCTCTCTTACTACGATCTCTACATCGTACGTCGGTCGATACCGGAAGACAGGAACGCGGAAACCGACGATCCGTTTCCCCCGGAATCCCTTCAGGAGTAAGGCCCCGTCTCATAAAAAATGGGGGCCGCCAGGGCATCTTTGGGCGAGTGATTTTCGCAAGCCGAAGAGGGAGCTTAGCGAGCTAAGTGACCGATGAGACTTGCGAAAAGCACCGTCCAAAGACGGACAATGCACCAGAGTGCAACGTCCGCTGTCATTTTCACAATGTAATCATGGATGAGGGCATGCATGTTGGGTTCGACTGTGCATCGAATACAGCCGTACTCCGAAGGTCGCCATGTCAAGCGAAATACCGGAGCATGAAGAAGATCATCGCTAGTAATGTCATGTAGCCAGCCGTGCAGAGATATCTCTCATAGTTGCGCATCAGTCTCCGATATGTCTGAATCCATGAGAAGGTCCGCTCCACGACCCATCGTCCGCCGATGGGGACGAATACGGAGGAGCCGTAATTTGACTTGACGCATTCCAGTGCTATCCCCAGCTCCTCAAGCGGCATGTCCCTGAATGCACCGCGGTAGCCCATGTCTGCCTTGATTACGGCAACCTGCTTATAATCAGAAAGGACACCGGATACAAGATGGCAGGAACCCTTGAAATCGTGCTCGTTGGCTGTGGTGATGTCCATCCCGAGGGGATATCCGTTTTCGTCCACGGCTATATGGCGCTTAATGCCCTTGACACGCTTCCCGCCGTCAACCCCGGAGATGGCATGCGGCAACCCTGTGCGCACGCTCTGGCTGTCGATGACCGTCAGGACCCGGAACAGCGGCATCCCCGACTTGTGACGCTTCATAAGGACAAGGGTCCTCAGGGCTCTCCCCAGATATCCCCTTGCGCTCCAGCTGCGGTAATGGTAGAAGACCGTCTTGTAGGGAGGATACCCCATGGGCAGGCGGCTCCACTGGCAACCGGTATAGACGATGAAGAATATCGCC
>JAIECF010000180.1 GCA_029068655.1 Muribaculaceae bacterium
CTTAATTCTATTTGCTGTTATGCCTAAGCTCATGGTCTTTCTTAATTCAAATTACAAAGTTAATGCTTTTTCTCCTATTATACAACATCAAAATTCAGGTAGTGTTGAGGTTTAACATTAATAAACGTATTGCTGTAACCTACGTTTCCTTTAGCGATCTTTTCCCACAATTTAATGACACACCAATATGTAGATACAGACGCATCTTGGTTCATTAGTTCAGACTGCCGGAAACCATAAATCCGAGGAGTATGATTGTCAAGAAACTCAGTGATGCACACCGGACATAATCTGTAAACCTGATCAGTCAACCGGAATGTGATGTGTAAAGTGAAACAGTGGACCGTCTCTGATGGTGTAAATAGTATTAGTTAATCGCCCTCAAATCTGTAAATAATTTTTAGGGATAGTCAGGGATAAGAAAAGATGAATAGCAGATAAGCCGGATAGTACAAAAAAGACAATGGTAATAGCTGAATATTCAACTATTATTGCTATATTTGCAATCTAATAGTTTAATTTTAGTCTATGAACGAAAACATATATATGCTTGCTGACTGCGAAATTTGTCGTAGGATAGGCAAAAAAATCAAGAATCTGCGGTTGCGTCAGAACATCACCCAAATGTCTCTGGCCGAACAATCGCAGATATCGGTATCCTCGGTCAAGAAGATTGAGAACGGTGAAATAGGCTCTTTTGACTCCTTGATGAGGGTTCTCCGTATTTTGGGAGAACTTGATATATTCTCGCCTCTGTTGAAAGAAGAAGATATGAGTCCCAATGAATATCTTGAATTTGTTGAGGCCAACAAGAAGAAGCAACGCAA
This sequence comes from Muribaculaceae bacterium, assembly GCA_029068655.1. Lineage (GTDB taxonomy): Bacteria > Bacteroidota > Bacteroidia > Bacteroidales > Muribaculaceae > Lepagella. The sequence goes on from JAIECF010000180.1 coordinate 828, forward strand.
AAGAGCAAAATCCACAAGTAATACTAATCCATCGTTCAATCAGGAAGAATCAGAATGGTAGATATAGCAAAAGTCAATCTTTATGGCCTGCATATGGGGTCTGTCCGCTGGAATAGTAGCAGGAATACTGCACTCCCGGTCTTTCTGCAATAAAGCCTGTTTTTCAAGCTTTTATTCTACTATCCCCCGATATTGCACCCGGTTTCGGATGTAATATCGGGGGATGGTAGCTCTACAGACTTTAGTTTGATTATGGATACATCAGACAGCAGTGTAGCCGCCGTCGACAGGAATGATGGCCCCGGTCACATATGCGGCCTCATCGCTTGCGAGGAAAACTGTAGCTGCGTTTAGTTCACCTTCTCTTCCGTATCTTCCCAGTGGGACGGTTCGTTTCATGTATTCCTGGAAAAATTCTGTCTCTAAGGTGTCGATTGTCAATTCGGTAGCAAAATACCCCGGACATATGGCATTGCAAGTGATATTATACTTTGCGAGTTCTGCAGCCATAGCGCGTGTCATGTTAACAACACCTCCTTTTGTGGCATGATAGGCAACAACATCCATTGCCGTATTGCCCACAAGTCCATACATAGAGGCTATATTTATTATCCTGCCATAATTATGTTTCTTCATAAGGTTGCCGAAAGCTCTTGAAACCTTGAAGACGCTTGTAAAATCGGTATCGACGGTAAAATCCCATTCTTCATCCGTAGTGTCTAACACTCCTGTTCCTTTGTTGGCGCCGGCGCAGTTCACTAATATATCAGCTTTGCCGAATTCCTGTTCCACCAACGCGGCGGCATCGTTGACTGATTCCGTATCTGTCACGTCGCACTTGACGGGCAGACATTTTACTCCATATTTGAGACTTATCTCTTCTGCCAATGCCTCGAGCTTCTCAATTCTTCTGGCAGTGATTACAACGTCTGCTCCCTGCTCTGCAAATCCTTTTGCCATCTGTGCTCCCAGGCCGCTGCTCGCTCCGGATACAACCGCAACTCTTCCTTTTAAACTAAACATGTTTCGATAACTTTTTTGAGTTTTGTAATTCAATAATTCAAGTTTCTCTTATGCTAATTTATTGATATTGAGTATTCAAATTTTGATGATGCGTAGTTTTCATCTTTAATTCTGCTACTTCTTAATATCATTCACAAAGTTATAAAAAAAATATTTATATTCCAAAAGATTTATGTATCAACCTTGGCATGGCAGTCTTGAAAACCTGAAAAGATTCTTCTTTGTTATAATATTGACATTGAGGGATCTCAATTATAGAACTAAATTACTGATACTTTAAAAACAAAATCATATGGAAATTAAGATATGGGCGGATTTCGCATGCCCCTACTCGTATATGGGCGAAAAGCAATTGATGGACATAATAGAAAAACAGGGTCTTACAGATAAGGTCAACATACAGTTCCTGTCTTATCAGCTTGATCCGAACGCACCTGTTGTTCCAACGGAAACTATGACACAGCATTTTATGGATGGACATGCATATACAGCGGAGCAGACTCAGCATCTGATGGAACGGATAGAAAAGATGGCTGCGCGGGTTGGACTCGACTACAGGCTTGCCACTACGCAGGTATGCAGCACTTTCGATGCCCACAGGCTTATGGAGTATGCACAGGATAATTATACGCAAGAAGTTGCTGTTAAATTTAATTTCGCCCTCTTCCATGCTAACTTCATAGAAAACCTACGTCTGTCTGATCATTCAGTACTCCTGGCTATAGCGGAGAAATGCGGTTTAGACACTACTGAAGTAAAATCTGTTCTTGAAAGCGGCAGGTATGGTGAACAGGTGAAGGCGGAGGAACAAGAAGTGGATCAACGTAAGGATTTCGACCTGATACCTTATATGGTGTTCGACGATGCTACTGTGCTTCAGGGTGTGATAAGTCCCGGTGCTATGAAAAAAGCTCTCGCATGATTGGTGAGAGAGAGTTTTTTTTATTATCTTTGTAGCCGTAAATAATACAATATACTTTTTTAAATCTAACACCTATGAAGATAAGACAGATTTTTGCCATATCTCTGTTGGCAATGACCCAGGCCGTTGGCGCGCAGGTGGTCATAAATATCGATGCCAATCAGAGAGGTCCGATGGTGAGTCCGACCCATTACGGTATTTTCTACGAAGATATTAATCATGCAGCTGATGGGGGTCTGTATGCCGAGCTGATACGCAACCGTTCATTCGAGGATGATACTACTCCAAGCAACTGGTTTAGTGTGGGGGAGGCCAAAATCGCTTTGGTACAGGAAGATCTGCTCAACGACGTCCAGCATAATGCCCTCAATGTGACTCTATCTAATCCTGGCGATGGCGTTCGCAACGAAGGATTCTGGGGAATGAACGCAGTTAAGGGAAGAACGTATAAGCTGTCTTTCTGGGCAAAGAGCGACAGCAAGTATAAAGGGACGCTGACCGCGCGTCTTCAGTCTGTTTCCGGCCAGACTCTCGGAGAAGAGAACCTGAAGGTATCCCTCTCTAAAAAATGGAAGAAATTTACGGCCACTATAACGGCTACAGGCGACGATCCTAAGGCTGAATTTACGCTTACGGCCGACAAGCCCGGTGAATTGCAGCTTGACGTAGTAAGCCTGTTCCCGCCTACATTCAAGGATCGTGACAATGGTATGCGTCCTGATCTTGCACAGATGCTCGCCGACATGAATCCGACATTCATGCGTTTCCCCGGCGGTTGTTTCGTAGAAGGGCAGATAAGTCCCGACAATGCTTTCAGATGGAAGCGCACAATCGGTCCGATTGAGCAGCGCGAAGGACATCAGAACGTCAACTGGGGCTACCGCACGAGTGACGGTATCGGTTTTCATGAGTATCTCCAGCTTGCTGAAGACCTTGGTGCAAAGCCCCTGTTTGTAGTCAATGTCGGTATCTGGCACGGAGGATGCACACCTTATGACCAGATAGGTGACTGGATTCAGGAATGTCTCGACGCTCTCGAATATGCCAACGGTGACGTTAAGACCAAATACGGCAAGATGCGTGCCGAAAACGGTCATCCCGAACCTTTCAATCTGGAATATATTGAGATTGGCAACGAGAACTACAACTTCAATATGGAAGACAATTCCGACCAGAGCGACCATTATCCAGAGCGCTACATACAGTTTTACAATGCAATCAAGGAGAAATATCCCAATGTCAAATGTATCGGAAATGTAGAGTCATGGGCTACTGACTATCCATCATGGCGAAATGACTATCCGGTAGAAATCGTCGACGAGCATTACTACCGCAATCCTAAGTGGTTTGCCGACAGATTCAACAAGTATGACGACTACGACCGCTCCAAGCATAAGGTATATGTAGGAGAGTATGCCGTGACAAGCAACTTCGGCGACATAGGCAATCTTAACGCCGCTCTGGGCGAGGCTGTATACATGATGGGAATGGAAAATAATTCCGATGTAGTCGTAATGAATTCCTACGCTCCCATTTTCGTGAATGAGAATGACGCGCGTTGGCGTCCGGATATGATCCGCTTCAACTCGGCTAAGGTGATGGGTACACCTTCCTACTACGTTCAGCAGCTGTTTGCTAACAATATTGGAACGCAGGTGGTGAAGACCGACTGGACCTACGATCTTATTAAACCGCAGCCTGTAGGCGGAGATGAGAAGCAGCCCGTTCACGTAGGTCTCGCAAGCTGGGGCACAGACGTCACGTATAAAGATGCCAAGCTGATAGTAGACGGAAAACCGGTCAATATCAGCGCCTACGGAAAATGGAATAAAGTGGATGGAAACTGGACTACAACAGGAGGCGAAATCGTCCAGAAGGGCAACCGCCAACCGGCTATGATCGTATGTCCTGAGAATATTCTCGCCGATAACTATATCTTCAAGGTAAAGGCAAAGAAAAACTCAGGAACGGAGGGTTTCATGGCGATGTTCGGGTATGAGAATCCTAAGAACTATGCATGGTATAATGTAGGAGGATGGAACAATGCCCAGAACAATGTAGAGCAGGCTATTGGAGGCAACCGCGAGTCACTTTGCAGAGGAAAGCGCTTCAGTGTCGAAAAAGACCGTTGGTACGACCTGCAGATAGAGGTGGAAGGCGACAGTGTAAGCTGCTATCTCGACGGCATGCTCAATCTCTCATGCAGGACTCTCAAGGGGAGCGTTATGGAAGGTGTCTTTGCCTCCACTACTATCGATGACGCTTCTAAGACAATGTATGTCAAGGTCGTAAATATCGGCGACGGATATGCCGACGGCATAATCAATCTCGCCAATTGCACAGTAGATACTGATAAGCCTCAGGCTTTGCAGCTGATCCGCCTGTCGGCTGCAGATGGAAGCGAGGAGAACACAATCGCAGATCCTCATCATATCAACCCGGTAAACGCAACCGTAAAGGCAGGAAAACCCAATGAGGTCCTTTTCAATGTTCCGGCATTCTCCGTCAATATAATAAAGATCCCGATAAAGTGAGTGAGGGATGCTTCTATATAAAAATAAGGCCTTGCACATCAGTGCAAGGCCTTATTTTTTTGTTGGATTAGCCGACTATATTGGGGACAGGTCCGTATTCATTGGGTTCCATCTGGCTGTCCTTGCACCACCATACTATAAGGATGATGATACCGATCAGAGGAATAAAGGATAGAAAAATCCACCATCCGCTCTTGCCGATATCGTGAAGACGACGCACTACCAGACCTAAATTAGGCAGAAGAAGCGCAAGGCTCACAATGCCCGATACTATATTCATTACGTCCTGACTCCAGCAGAAAACGATTCCGATAACTATACCCAGGATGAATCCAAACAGCTGGAACCACCAGAACTCTGAGCGGGAAGCACGTCCGCTGAAATTGCAGTAGTTCTGCTGGATCGCCCTTACTACGGCTTCCTTGAATGTTACTTGTCTTTGATACATGATGAGTTGACTTTAAGGGTTAAAAAAAGACGATTGAATATCAGTTATGACATTCAATCGCAAATTTAATCAAAAGTTTTCAATTATTCACTATTTTTTATCAAAATGTTGAGAAAAGGATTTATGCGGCTATTTCTGATAGTTGAGTCTGGATACGCCGTGCTGTCTCTACGGCCGAAGATGTGAAGGACGCGGAAGATTCTGTAGGTACGCTTGAGTCCGATGTCTTTACGATATCCTTCTCATCCGTGAAGAGCTGGCAGTCGGCTACGAGAGTGAAGCAGTTTTCCAGAAGCTCGGGCCACTCGGTAAGGTCTACACGGGTCTGCAGGGAGTCGAGAGCGAGAGCAATGTTGAATGCCGATCTTGTCAGCTGGCTTTGCGAAGCATTGTTTTCGCAGTGATAGATGAAAGTGTCGAGTCTCTTCATGAGTAGGGGACGCATCTTCAGGAGCTTATCCGTCTCTGCCGCAGAATGAAGCTGACGTTGCCTTTCCATCTCGGATGTTACGTCTATTTCAGACTTCATCGATCCCACAGCATTAAGGAAGAAGCCCAGAATGGTCAAGCCGCACATCACTTCAACTGCGGTGACGCACTGCGCCCAGCCGTGAGCGGGTGTATAGTCGCCGAATCCAAGGGTCGTGATGGTCACTATGCTGTAATAGAGCCAGGATCCGAAATCGGTTCCTGCTCCGTCCGGAATCCGGAACTGCCCGTCGGGAAGAAGCCAGTATATGACTGCGAATACCGGTACGAGGGCTATGTAGGAGCCGATCCATATGATCGGTCGCACGTTGGAGACAACGTGGAAGAAATGGCGAATGCGATCTGATGT
>JAIECF010000181.1 GCA_029068655.1 Muribaculaceae bacterium
CCCGCACGTATCGTAACCCACAAGCTCCTGCGTCAGCCGATAGATAGAGCCTTTATATCCGTTGACAAATTGCCCATCGACCATCTTACCATTCTTCTTATCCTCAAACGGATTATTGCTTAGTTCTGAGTTTACACCCGTAAGAGTAAGATTTGCAAATGTATGTAGATATTGTTCGTGAATAGCTTCCGCGTTCTCGCCTAATTCTCGCCTCCACTCGGGAGTCAAGGTCTGAGGCATGATGTGCTCGATGGTTGCATCGCCGTTCTGCATCTGCTTCTTGACATCGAGAAATTCAGTATGGTTGAAATTCTCCAGTCTTTCAAAAAAGAAATGCTGAGCTGCTTTTGTCATCTGATAGACATTACGCGTCTTTATACCCTCAGCGAAGGACTGGTCGTTGGGAATAAGATAGTTTCCTTCACGACGAAGAATATGGTAAGCTAAAATATCATGATAAGGGACATCTAACGGTTGCCCGGCATTCTCATACTCAGAAATGGAACGCAAGACATCACGATGAAGCACACAGAAAGTCTGGGTAAGGGAGTTGGAAGATAACCTGCATATAATACGACGCGCAAAATAGCATTCCACTAAGTCAAGCACCCTCCATATCTCCTCCTCGGCAAATTTTCTTTCCACCGCATACTTGAGGAAAGAGATCAGAAAAACGTTTATCACATCCGTATCAAGATTGCGCAACTGCGCCATCTTCTTGCTTAATCTAATACTTTTGGTCCATTTGCCATCATGTGGCAGAGAGATCTCAGCCGTATTTATCATCTTAAAGAACCTTACATAATCAAGCATCGAGGCAAGCTCCGCCGTTCTGTCCCGATTCTCCTCTGCCATGTATTTCTTCCAATGAAAATAGAGGTTGTTGAGTTTTACCGGACGCAGAAGATTATCGGATATCGTTATGTAATCCCTTAAGAACATTGTTGGTGAATCATTTGTGGCGATCTGGATCTTCTCCCAGTATTTTTTATAGCAGTCTTCCTGCTCAGCAGCGGACAGCGACATTAACAGATAATTCCTTATCTTATCTGCCTCTTCGAGTGCGAGACCCGTTGAGTTCAGGCTCTCGAATATGAGCTGGGGATCATCATTTCCATCAAGGTCAATACATATCACTTGCAGACGATTTACGACATCCCACAACTCTTCAAAAGTAAAGGGGAGAGGCCATGAGGTGAGCTTTTCGTAGAAATGCTCAAAATTATTGGTAATCTTCGATCCTTTAATGAATTGATCCTCATCGTAAGTAAACAGCCGTTCATACGCGAGCCGATCCTGCTCTATAGGTATCAGCTTAGTCTTACAAGTAGGATGTGAACCATATTTCGACCATAGCATATTGTCGTGCACCTGTTCAATCATCCATTCCTTCTCTATGGTCATTTTACCATCCTTTACAGCTTTGATAGCGGCAAGCATGAGCAAAGAAGTAGTCGTTAAGCGTTGTTGCCCATCAATGATAATTCGGTCCATCCCGTATCCGGCGGGAGCGGTAACTACCGAGCCAAAGAAATGACTAACTCTATTGCTATCCTTAAGTTTCACCAGATCCGCCAGAAGCTGGTTACAGTTCTCGATCTTCCACGAATAATTACGTTGATATACAGGTATTATAAGCTGAGTGCTTCCGTTACCCATTACTGTCTGCAGCGGCATTGCTCTTCCTTGCATCCTCCTTACGTTTTATGTTAATCTTTAAAGACTCTAATTCGCGTTTTAAATGAACCCTACTTATCTAAGTCTACACAAAGTTAATAATTATTTTCGAAACCTCGCTCCTCAAGAAACCGATATTGTGTGATGTTTTTGCAAGCCTGTCGCAGAACTCAGAATTCCATTTTGAGGAAATCTCGTAGATGAATGTGTTGAATTCCCGGATATTCCTTCAACGGCCCGGTAATATCTTCCATCGTTACTACATACTTTGGATAGTCATCCCCTATCGCCTGAAGATTCCCGAACTCCCTATTTATAGTATCAGTTCCGGAAAGCTTGTATGCCACTTGGAAATAAAGCACCTGCTCTCCCTTTTTAGCTACAAAGTCAATTTCTCCGGAAGGCAGCACTCCTACATAGACTTCATAATTCTGTATCAGAAGATGATGCCGCACTACGTTCTCAAGAACCTTCTCAATACTTCCAAATATATTGGGCATCTCATTGACTATACAGTTTCGTATCCCATGGTCGCTGAAATAGTATTTCTCAATCAACTCAAATATCCTCTTGCCGTGTATGTCATAGCGAGATAAGGAATCTATTATCAGCGCGTTGCAAGTAGATTTAATATACTTGGAGACTATATCATTTGTGACTTTTGATCCCTGAGACTTAAGATACTTGGCTATACTGTTGACGGATACCAACTGACCTGAATTGTCAGCAAGAAAATAAATCAGATTCTCAAGAAACTTAAAGTTTCTGATTTGCTCTCGTGCCACAATATCCTTGAGTACGACAGTATTGTAGACCCCTTGTAGATACGCCTTTATCTCGGCCACCTCTTCAAAATGATAATTTGCAAGCCCGGGCATTCCACCGAAACGCAGATAATTCAGTAGAGCTTCATGGCTGTCAGGAATATTGTGGAAGACCAAGAATTCCTCGTATCCGAGACTTCGTATGGGAATCTCAATATATCTTCCCGAGAACTTTGTCGCGATTTCGGAGGAAAACATATAGGCGTTGCTTCCTGTGACGACTATCTGACATCGGTCTTCGGCATAGAGACTCCTTAATGCTACCTCATATTCTTCTATATCCTGCACCTCATCAATAAGAAGATAGTTCTCCTTTCCGGGTGGAAGTTTCTCAACAGCCAGCGAATACAGATCATCAGCAGTCTTTATGAAATCAAAACTATTAAAATCCTTATCAATAAAAAGGACATTGGCCTCAGGCTTATTTTGATATAACCACTCGGCAACAGATTTAAGCATAAAGCTTTTTCCTACCCGTCGTTGCCCTACGAGCACAAGCATCATTCCCCGGTTAAGCTGCCGGATAATTCGATCAAGGTAAATTGGCCGTTCTATAATCTTCATGATTTTCTTATGTTTTTATGAGATACAAGACTGGT
>JAIECF010000182.1 GCA_029068655.1 Muribaculaceae bacterium
AATTGCTATAAGCGTTCTGAAAAAGTTGTTATTGTTGTTTGAATTAAAGGAATTAGGTCGACGTGAGTCGACCTATTTTCTTTTTCCCCTTTCGGTTGGATATTCGGGATTTTTTTATTAATTTTGCGCTTAAAACACAAGCCTTACCGACAGATGGCAATATCAGTAATAATTGGAACATTCAATTCCGCCAGATACATTCGCAAAGCGATCGATTGCGTCAAGGACTATGACGAGGTACTGGTCTACGACAAGGGTAGCTCCGACGACACTGTGAAGATCGCCGGAGAGGCGGGATGCAAAGTGATAAATACCGACGGACAAGACACCGACGGCTATTCAGCGCACAACCATGCCATCCATAAGGCAAAAAACGACTGGATACTCTTCCTGCGCCCTGAGGAGCTTGCGCCCAGGGAGCTGAAGAAATATCTCGACGACTTCATCAAGAACCCAGGAGACACACACGGACTTTTCATTCCGCGCCGACACTTCCTCATGAACAAGGAAGACACCAACAACTATCCCGACTTCCAGCTGAGGTTTTTCCATCGCGGAGGGACTGTATGGAACGACGACGAGTCTGACCTCCCGTCGGTCTACGGACGCACGGAGCGCATTCCGGCCCACTTCCGCAAATATGCCATAGTACAACTGCCGGGCACCATCAACGACTCAATAGGACATCTGGAGGAATACTGCACCGACGAAGAGACCCGGCCGAAAAAGATTTCCCTCATGGAGATACTTTCCACGACGATGGGCAGGTTCGTGAAGGAATATATATTGAAAGGAAAATTCCGATACGGCACCATAGGATACATAGACGCCGTCAACGCCACAATGAAAGACTACTTCACACTCGCCAAGCGTCATGAGAAGCACGCACTGGAGGAGATAAACGAGAAACTGAAATGATCGGAAACGTACGAATCAAGAGCCTTGCAGCTGTCTTGACAGCAATGACCCTGCTGCTTTCATGTGGCGCAGGGAAAAAGACAACAGCCGAACAGGCTGCACAGCCCGAGGCTGCTTCCGAACAGACAGCCCTGAGTCATGGGCTGCATTTCTGCCCTGACAGCGCATACGCATTCGTGGAGCGGCAGGTTGAGTTCGGGCCACGCGTGCCTGGAACCGAGGCTCACCGGCTATGCGGTGACTGGCTGACATCGAAGCTTAAGGGATTCGGAGCCGAAGTCACCGAACAGACCGCTTCCATCTCTACCTTCGACGGCACACGAATTCCGATGCGCAACATATTCGCGCGCATAAATCCGGAAGCAGAGAAACGCATACTATTGCTCGCACATTGGGACTGCAGGCCATGGGCCGACCATGATCCGGATCCGGCAAAGCGCACTGACCCCGTAGACGGAGCCAACGACGGAGCGAGCGGAACCGGAGTGCTTCTTGAGCTTGCCAGGGTGCTATCGGAGAAAACCGGCGCCCCGGGAATCGATATACTGCTTTGCGACGCGGAAGACTGGGGAGAGGAAAGCAACGACGACAGCTGGGCTCTGGGGGCAAGGCATTTCGCGGAAAACCTGCAGGGATACATGCCTTCAGCCGCCATTCTTCTAGATATGGTGGGCGCTTCCGACGCTACATTCATGAGGGAATATTTCTCACAGCTCGCCAACCCGGCACTCGCCGACGAGATCTGGAGCATCGCAAAAAGCCTTGGCCACGACGAAATGTTTATAAACCGCATGGGGTCTGCCGTCAACGACGACCATGTGGAGCTTATCAAGGCCGGCATCCCGACCATTGACATCATAGACTATCGCGAAGGCTCCGGCTTCTTCAACGGATGGCACACATCTGCCGACAATATGGAATGCATCTCGAAAGAGACTCTCGGAGCGATAGGAAGCGTACTTGAGACATACATCAACAAGAACAATTAAACAACACATAGACTCAAAAATGAATTTCATCGAAGAACTTACCTGGCGCGGCATGATCCACACCATGATGCCGGGCACAGAAGACCAGCTGAATAAAGAGATGACCACCGCATATCTCGGCATTGACCCGACTGCGGACTCACTTCATATAGGACACCTCTGCGGAGTGATGATGCTCCGCCACTTCCAGCGCTGCGGCCACAAGCCGATCGCGCTCGTCGGCGGTGCGACCGGCATGATAGGCGATCCTTCGGGCAAGAGCGCCGAACGCAACCTGCTCGACGAAGCCACGCTGCGCCACAATCAGGAAGCCATAAAGGCTCAGCTTTCACGCTTCCTCGACTTCGAGAGCGACGCGCCAAACAAAGCAGAACTCGTCAACAACTATGACTGGATGAAAGACTTCTCCTTCCTCGACTTCGCACGCGAGATCGGAAAGCATATCACGGTCAACTACATGATGGCCAAGGAATCCGTGCAGAAGCGCCTCAATGGCGAAGCGCGCGACGGCCTCAGCTTCACCGAATTCACCTATCAGCTCCTGCAGGGCTATGACTTCCTCCACCTCTACGAAACCAAGGGATGCAAGCTGCAGCTCGGCGGGTCTGACCAGTGGGGCAACATCACAACCGGCGGAGAACTTATACGCCGTAAGCTCGGCGGTGAGGTCTACGCACTCACCTGCCCGCTCATCACGAAACCTGACGGAGGCAAGTTCGGAAAGACGGAGAGCGGCAACGTATGGCTCGACGCCCGATACACATCGCCCTACAAGTTCTATCAGTTCTGGCTCAACGTCGGCGACGCGGAGGCCGAGAAATACCTGAAGATCTTCACATTCCTCTCTAAAGAAGAGATCGAGGCCCTGGCAGCCGAGCATGCGAAAGATCCCGGACTGCGCCCTCTCCAGAAAAAGCTCGCAGAGGAAGTAACCGTAATGGTGCACGGACGCGAAGCCTATGACGCGGCCGTATCAGCAAGTAAGATCCTCTTCAGCAACAGTGCCGTCGAGGAGCTCCACAAGCTCGACGAGCAGACACTTCTCGATATCTTCGAAGGCGTACCCAGATTTGAGGTGGCCCGCGCAGAAATCGAAGCCGGAATCCCGGCGCTCGACTTCCTTGCCGAGAAAACAAAGGTATTCCCTTCGAAGGGCGAGGCTCGCAAGATGATCCAGGGCAACGGCGTGAGCATCAATAAGGAGAAGCTCACCGATCCGGCAACCGTCATAGGTAAGGACCATCTGCTCGGAGGTAAGTATATCCTGGCTCAGAAAGGCAAGAAAAACTATTTCCTCATCTCCGTCAAGGACTGACAGAAATGCCCGAATTCGATATACACGGAAGTCAGGCCACACCCAAGGGAAGCGACCGCGACATCGAGAAAGCCCTTCGTCCGCTGAGGTTCGACGACTTCAGCGGGCAGGACAAGATCGTGGCCAACCTGCGCGTATTCGTGCAGGCAGCCCGCATGCGCGGAGAAGCCCTCGACCACACATTGCTTCACGGGCCTCCGGGACTCGGAAAGACAACCCTGAGCAACATTGTGGCCAACGAGCTTAACGTCGGCTTCAAAGTGACCAGCGGTCCGGTGCTCGACAAGCCGGGCGACCTTGCAGGAATCCTGATGAGTCTGGAGCCCCACGACGTGCTCTTCATCGACGAGATCCACCGTCTCCATCCTATTGTGGAGGAATACCTATACTCTGCTATGGAAGACTACCGCATCGACATTCTACTGGACAAAGGTCCGGGAGCGAAGTCGGTGCAGCTCACCATATCCCCTTTCACCCTTATCGGCGCCACCACACGCAGCGGACTGCTGACCGCCCCGCTCAGGGCGAGATTCGGCATAAACTGCCATCTGGAATATTACGACCATGAAGTGCTCCGCGGCATCGTGAAGCGCTCGGCCAGACTTCTCAACACAGCAATCATCGACGACGCGGCGCTTGAAATAGCACTTCGCAGCCGCGGCACACCACGTATTGCCAACGCGTTGCTCAGACGTGTGCGCGACTTCGCGATGGTTATGGGCAACGGAACAATCGACCTTCCGACGGCAAAAAACGCGCTCGAGGCCCTGAACATTGATACCCACGGCCTTGACGAGATCGACAACCGAATACTGACTACCATCATCGATAAATTCGGAGGAGGGCCTGTAGGCCTGACCACGATAGCCACCGCATTAGGCGAAGACAGCGGCACCATCGAAGAGGTCTACGAGCCGTTTCTGATAAAGGAGGGATTTCTAAAGAGGACCCCGAGGGGAAGGGAAGTGACGGAACTCGCCTACAGGCATCTCGGGCGCTACCCCAAGACTTCCGAACCATCCCTATTCGACTGATATCTTAAGACTGAAGACTAAACATGGCCGGAATAAAATCGCTTGTAAAGGATACGGCAGTCTATGGACTGAGCAGCATCATCGGACGATTCCTCAACTGGGGGCTCGTGCCTCTCTACACATATCTCTTCTCGGAAGCTGACTATGGAATCGTCAGCTATCTCTATGCGATAGTAGCAGTGGTGATCGTGGTGCTTAACTACGGCATGGAGACCGGTTTCTTCCGATATGCGAGCAAGGACGACGATTATGAGAAAGTCTACTGTACATGTCTGGTGTCGATAGTCTCCACATCACTTCTCTTCATCGCGATCGTAGGCCAGTTTCTGACGCCTATTTCCACCGCGCTTAAGCTTCCGCATCATCCCTCCTACGTGTTCATGATGGCTTTCACGGTGGGCATAGACGCCATAACCAACATTCCTTTCGCCTATCTGAGGTTTCGACGCAAGGCATGGACCTTCGCAGCCATCAAGCTCATCAACATCGGCGTGAACATCGGGCTCAACCTCTTCTTCCTGCTCGCATGTCCGAAGATCCAGGAAAGCGCGCCCCAACTTATCTCATGGTTCTACGACCCGCTTGGAGGAGCGTCGTTTGGAGTCGGATGGATATTTCTTGCCAACGTCATAAGCACCCTGACGGTGCTTGCGTGCCTGATTCCATGGATGAGGGTGAAGCGATTTATAGTGGATACGGGGCTGCTCAAAGATATGCTCGACTACTCATGGCCATTGCTCGTGCTCGGAGTCGCAGGAAACCTCAGTCAGGGGATGGGACAGATCATCATACCCTATCTCTTTCCCGACAATCCCGAAGGCGCGCGCGCGATGGTAGGCCTCTACGGCGCCAACATAAAGATAGCTGTCGTAATGATGATGTTCACCCAGGCATTCCGCTACGCCTACGAGCCGTTTATTTTCTCACGTGCCAGAAGCCAGGGTGAAGACAAGACGCAGGCCTATTGCGACGCCATGAAATATTTCGTGATCTTCGGACTGGCCATATTCCTCGGAGTGATGTTTTATCTTCCGGTGCTAAAGCATTTCATCTCGCCGGCATACTGGGAAGGCCTGCGGGTAGTGCCCATAATGATGATTGCCGATCTCTGCTTCGGAATCTATTTCAATCTTTCGCTATGGTACAAGCTGACCGACCGCACACGCTGGGGAATGTATCTTTCCCTGCTCGGCTTCATACTGATGCTCGGAGGCAACCTCATACTCGTACCCATGATAGGAATGCCCGACGGGTATATAGGCTCGGCATGGGCAGCCCTGATCTCATATGCCGGTATCATGACGGTAAGCTACATGCTCGGCAGAAAATACTATCCCATTCCATATGAAGTGAAGCGCATGGGATGCTATTCCATTCTCGCAGCCCTGCTTTGGGGCATAGGAGCCTATTGCGACTTCCCCTACGCAATGTGGATGACCTATCTCATAAGATCGTTGCTTCTGATATTGTATATGCTGCTTGTGGCTTATTATGAGAATATTCCTGTAGTCTCTGCCAGGCTTCATAGCCTTCTCTCCTCGGCTGACAGAAAAACGAGAAAGCCATAACATTATCATTAAAAATATTTTGACAAAATAAAATAAGTTATTAACTTTGCATAATAATTTATAAACATAAGAAAAAAGCACAATGTCTCCAGACAAATATGATCTTACCACTGTCAAAGGGCGCCTGCTAACCTACCTGAAGGAGCAACGTATCCCACAGACAGAATTCTGCCGCAAACTCGGAGTCGCTCCAACATACATAGGAGTGATCAGGAAATCCATCCCGGCGGAAAAGATCAACCGCATTGTCACGCTATATCCAAACCTGAGTCGCGACTGGCTTCTTTACGGTGAAGGGGAAATGTATGTCAAGGAGTCCGGAGACGCGCGTAAATTCCTTCAGGAAGCCGGATATATGGTGCCGCTCCTGCCGGTCACCGCATTCGCCGGCAACATCACGGCATGGTCACAATCGGTCAACGCAAACGACTGCGAGAAAGTGATAAGCCCCGTTCAGGGTGTAGACTTCGCAATACGTATTTCAGGCGACAGCATGGAGCCCGACTTTCACGACGGCTCTATAGTACTCATAAAGAAAATCGACGACAAAGCTTTCATTCCATGGGGGCATCCGATGATAGTCGACTCATCCAACGGCGTCTTCTTCAAGGATATCTATCCGTCGGATAAAGGAAAGGAATTCATAGAGGCAAAAAGCCGCAATCCCAAGTATCCGCCGCTGCAGATACCACAGGACTGCATCCATGGACTCTACAGAGTGGTCACAACCCTTAACACATACTCATCTTACTGACAACTGACAACTAAAGATATGGCAGACTACAATCACAACGACATCGAATCGCGCTGGCAGCAATACTGGCGCGAAAACGGAGTCTTCAAGACAGAAATCAATCGCGAGAAGCCCAAATACTACGTGCTCGACATGTTTCCCTATCCATCCGGAGCAGGCCTTCACGTAGGGCATCCCCTCGGATATATCGCAAGCGACATATATTCGCGCTATAAGCGTCAGCAGGGCTTCAATGTCCTCCATCCTATGGGCTATGACGCTTACGGCCTTCCTGCCGAGCAATATGCAATCCAGACCGGACAGCATCCGGAGAAGACCACCAACGACAATATCGCTCGCTACCGCTCACAGCTCGACAAGATAGGATTCTCTTTCGACTGGAGCCGGGAGGTGCGCACATGCGATCCAAAATACTACAAATGGACCCAGTGGGCGTTCATGCAGATGTTCAACCACTACTACGACACCAAGCTAGGAAAGGCCCGGCCAATAACCGAACTCGTGGCACATCTCGAGAAGCACGGCACGGAAGGGCTCCACGCAGCAGAGACAAAGGAAATTTCTCTGACTGCAGAACAGTGGAATGCCATGACCGAAAAAGAAAAACGCGACCTGCTGATGAACTGGCGAATAGCATTCCAGGCTGAGACGATGGTAAACTGGTGTCCCGAACTCGGCACCGTGCTTGCCAACGACGAGGTGTCTGAAGGACTTAGCGTGCGGGGAGGTTATCCTGTTGAGCAGAAACTCATGCGCCAGTGGTGTCTGCGCGTATCAGCCTACGCGCCACGCCTGCTCGACGATCTCGATCACCTCGCATGGAGCGACTCCCTCAAGGAGACACAGCGGAACTGGATCGGACGCAGTGAGGGTGCGGAGATGCGCTTCCCGGTAAAAGACTCAGACATCGAGCTCGAAATCTTCACCACCCGCGCCGACACAGTCTTTGGAGTAACTTTCATGGTCCTCGCTCCGGAATCGGAATACGTGAAACTACTCACAACACCTGAACAAAAGGAAGCCGTTGAGGCATACCTCAACGAAGTAAAGCATAAGACCGAACGCGAGCGCCAGATCGACAAGAAGGTGACCGGAGTATTTACCGGATCATATGCCGTCAACCCGCTCAGCGGCAAAGAAATACCAATCTGGATAAGCGATTATGTGCTCGCCGGCTACGGCACAGGTGCCATCATGGCCGTTCCAGCGCATGACTCACGCGACTACGCGTTTGCAAAGAAATTCAATCTCCCGATCGTTCCGCTTATCGAGGGGGCTGACGTTTCCGAAGAAAGCTTCGATGCCAAGGAAGGCATAGTCTGCAACTCATGTGTGCCGGATCTTGACCTCAACGGCCTGACAGTGAAGGAAGCGATTGCTAAGACAAAGAAGCATATCTCTGAGAAAGGCATAGGCCGAGTAAAGGTCAACTACCGCCTGCGCGACGCGATATTCTCACGCCAGCGTTACTGGGGAGAGCCATTTCCCGTATACTATAAAGACGGTGTTGCTTATCTGATGGACGAATCAGCGCTGCCCCTCCTTCTTCCGGAAGTGAGCAGCTATCTGCCGACAGCCGACGGAGAGCCGCCACTCGGCCGAGCCGAGAACTGGAAGACACCTGAAGGCTATCCTATAGAACTATGCACCATGCCCGGATTCGCAGGCAGCTCCGCATATTATCTCCGCTATATGGATCCTCACAACGACGATGCTCTCGTAAGCCGTGAAGCCGACGAATACTGGCGCGACGTAGACCTATATGTCGGAGGAGCGGAACACGCTACCGGCCACCTTATATACAGCCGTTTCTGGAACAAGTTCCTCTACGACCTCGGCCTTGTGGTAAGTCCGGAGCCGTTCAAGAAACTGGTAAACCAAGGTATGATTCAGGGACGAACCAACTTCGTCTATCGAATCAAAGGGACCAACACGTTCGTAAGCAAAGGTCTGGCCGATCAATATGACACCACACCTATCAGAGTGGATGTGAACATAGTCAGCAACGACATCCTCGACCGCGAGGCATTCAAGGCCTGGCGTCCCGACTTCGCCAATGCCGAGTTTATCCTTGAAGACGGGAAGTATATCTGCGGATATGCTGTAGAAAAGATGTCGAAGTCTATGTTCAACGTAGTCAACCCCGACGTCATTGTTGAGAAATACGGAGCAGACACGCTGCGCCTCTACGAGATGTTCCTCGGTCCGGTGGAGCAGTCAAAACCATGGGATACAAACGGAATCGACGGCGTCAACCGATTCCTCCGCAAGCTCTGGACGATCTTCGGAAAGAGGGAAGAGACAGAACGCACCGCGCAGGAGAAGAAGGTGATGCACACGCTCATCAAGAAAGTGAGCCAGGACATCGAGAACTTCTCTTTCAACACTTCCGTAGCAGCATTTATGATCGCCGTCAACGAGCTCGGAAAGATTAAGACTGTAAGTACGGAATCCATGGATGAATTCGCTCGACTCATAGCACCTTTCGCCCCCCATATAGCAGAAGAGTTCTGGCATCAGCTCGGGCATACCGGCAGTGTTGCAGACAGCGAATGGCCTAAATGGGATGAAGAGGCCCTGAAGGAAGACACAGTGAAATATCCCGTGCAGTTCAACGGCAAGATGCGCTTTAACATCGAGGTTCCTGCCGGAAGCGACAAGGCCGCGGTAGAGAAAGCTGCGCTTTCGGATCCGGCGGCAGAAAAATGGCTTGAGGGCAAGACCCCGAAAAAAGTGATTGTAGTCCCGGGACGCATTGTTAATATCGTAATCTGAAATATGTAAAATATCTTTAAAAGGGACGCTGCCGGATAAGACAGCGTCCCTTTGACGTCGGGAAAAGGTAATAAAGCGGTCAGAATCTCGTTAATTTAATAATAACACACGCTTTATACATATATGACTAATAAAATGAAACTTGTGATGGCCACAAACAACGCAGGCAAACTGCGTGAGGCAAGAGCTATTGCGGGCGACCGCCTCGAGATACTCGGTCTTGAGGATATAGGGTTTCATCAAGATATAGAGGAGACAGCCGATACTCTTGAGGGTAACGCGCTGATAAAGGTTCGCGCAATCAAAGACGCGACCGGACTTGACTGCTTCGCCGACGACACAGGCCTCATGGTCGACGCACTCGGAGGAGCTCCGGGTGTGCACACAGCACGCTATGCAGGAGAAGATTGCGATCCGGATAAAAATATCGACCTGATGCTCAGGAACCTGGAAGGCGTGACCGACCGTCAGGCCCGGTTCTGTACATGCATAGCCCTTTCACTCGGAGGAGAGGAACATACTTTCGAGGGGAAAGTAGAAGGAACCATAGCCACCGAAAGAAGCGGCTCCCACGGATTCGGCTACGACCCTATCTTCATACCGGAAGAGACCGGAATATGCTTCGCGGAAATGAGCGACGATGCCAAGAACTCCATTTCCCATCGTGGCAGGGCTTTGTCTGCTATGATGAAATGGATCTCCACGCTTTGTCTATGCATATTATGTACAGTCGGTATGGATGCCGCAACATCTGATTGGAGGCTATTCAACACATACGACGATAAGGTGGAGAGTATTTTCGATACTCCGGACAAGACATATTATCTTGTACAGGCCCAGCTTTACGACATATACAATGTAGACAATCAGGAAAAACTAATGTTCCTCTTTTGCCGGGATAAAGAGACCGGCGAGACAAGAGCCTACAACCGACAGAATTATCTAAGCAGTTCACTAATCACACAGGCCAATTACAATGCCAGAAAAAACTATCTGGCACTGGTCTATGATGACAACACCATCGATTTGCTTCACGACAACGGAAAGGTATATTCAATCCCGGCACTTAAGAACTATGAATCCGGAAATTCCAAGAACGTTCGTTCCATTTCTTTCGACCCGGACAATGACCGGATATATCTTGCTACCGATTTCGGGTTTGTGATACTCGACGACAACAAACACGAAGTAGCCTCAAGCGGAATCTATAATGAGGCGATCGACAAAATGGTCCGAGTGGGTGGCCGACTTGTAATACTTCGAGACAACCGGCTATATCAGGCAGCTACAGATTCCCCCTATCTAACTCTATCGGATTTTCATGAAGTGGACTGGGGTGGATCAGGAGAAGCAGGAGAACTTCTTACCCTCACCGCCGACAGATGCCTGATATCGAGAAAGACAGACGGTAAGAATTCATATTTCATCATAAGCTTCGATGCTGATAAGGAATCTCCTTCCGCCACGGAATTAGGAAATCTGGACAATTCTAACATTACGGAGAACAAAGATGGTCTTCTTATTGCCCGCTATGGATACGTATTTCAACTTGACAGGACTGCCGATGGGCCAAAATACATTGCAAGGAGAAATGAGGAAAACAATATGATATGCGGAAGCTGGGATTTCAAGAATTTCTACTATGGATTACCAAGAGAAGGTTTCTACTCGATTAGACATGAGGACGATGGCACATGGACGTTGACAAGCCAGACTTCGCGTCCGGATGCGCCCGCAGTCTTCAGGAGCAACAATCTTCTATACACCCCGCGTCACGGCATGCTGGTCAATACTCATGGTATAGATCAGAATTTCGTCTCCCGCATGGCAAAAAACCCCATTCTTCTCTCCGGATATAAGGATGCGGAATGGACCATGTACGGACTTCCATATCATGATCAGGCCACAGGAACAAGACTTATAAATCCCTGCGGTATCGCCCAGGATCCTGACGATCCCGACATATTTTATTTCGGGTCAGTCCACAATGGTTTGCTACGCTATAACATAACGGATATGACTTCGCTGCTCCATATGACAAAAAGCGATGACAGTCCTGAATATCCGGGGCACGTTTCTGTTCAGGATCCATACTCTGACTGGTCAAACACGTTCATGGTGACCAATCCGGTTTTCGACAGCAAAGGAAATCTTCTGGTAGCACATGCGAATACGGAAGTAAGGGGAGATTACAAGTCGGAGATATGGGCATGGACTCCGGAAGACAGGGTGACGAGCACTGGGCCTGAGACTTTCAGACCATTTACCAGGCTAAAGGTCAACGATATTTATCCGGGTACTTTAAATACCGTAATTCCCCTTAAATATCAGGGAAATCAGAATCTGATGGTTTTCTTTCCCCACAACACCTACAGACAACCTATAGCTGTATATGATCATAATGGGACTTTGAAAGAAACTTCAGACGACCGGCAATCTACAATGAAGGACCCCACGGATTCGGATGGCAAATTTGATGTCAATTACATATATTGCGCGATCGAAGATCCCGCGACTGGACTGGTATGGGTAGGCAGCGACATCGGTGTGTTCACATTTGACCCGAAGGATGCTTTCTCAAACCCGGGTAAAGTGTCAAGAATCAAGGTGAGCCGCAACGACGGTACCTCGCTTGCCGACTACCTTCTCGCCGGATCCATCATAAACGATATTTCGATCGATGGAATGGGACGTAAATGGTTCTCGCTTTCAGGAGGCGGCCTGGTCTGCACTTCGGCCGACGGCAAGTCTATCATTATGGAAATAGACAGCGACAACTCCATGCTGCCTTCGGATATTGTCTATGCCACTTGCTACAATCCGGACAACAATTCAATGATGGTCGCCACATCCGCAGGCCTCTGCGAGTATTATCTCAGCGGCAAGTCGAATGAATCAGATGGCAGTGAAGTCAGAGCATATCCGAATCCGGTACGCCACGACTACTACGGATGGGTGACGATTGACGGCCTTGAGGAAGACTGTATCGTAAAGATTGCAGACTCCGCAGGAAACATCGTCCGCGAATTGGGACCGGCAAGCGGCGGACGCGTACAGTGGGATGCCTGCGGCATGGATCTAAACAGGGTACCGAGCGGTGTGTATTTCGTCCTCGCATCCTCCGGACCCGGTGGGGGCTCCTACAGTGAGGCAACTAAAATACTTGTCATAAACAGATAATACGAACCAATATCTTCAGCTTCTACCATGGGGAAGAATAAACTGCAGAAATTCTCCGATATGGAGACATTCGGATGCGTGCTCCAGTATCCGCGACACATACTGATTGAAAAGGGTTTCCCTTACAAGGGGAAATGGAACAGTGATTTTTTCTCACACTGCAATCCAATCACGCTTGAACTCGGATGCGGCAAAGGTGAATACACCGTTGGACTCGCAAACGCCAATCACGACCGCAACTACATAGGAGTTGACATCAAGGGCGCGAGGATGTGGAAAGGGGCAAAGAGCGTAGAGGAAAAAGGCCTGGACAATGCGGCTTTCCTCCGCACAGAGATAGAGCAGATAGATCAGTTTTTCGCTCCGGAAGAAGTTGACGAGATATGGATTACGTTCCCCGACCCGCAGATGCAGAAGGCACGGAAGCGACTGACATCTTCGAGATTCCTTACAAACTACAGGAAATTCCTGCGTTCCGGTGGGGTGGTCAACCTCAAGACAGATTCACCGTTTCTTTATGAGTACACGAAGCGGCTTGTAGAGCTCAACGGATTCGAAGTCCTTGCTGTCACCGACGATCTGTATGGCAGCGGCCTCGCCGATCCGGTGACTTCCATTAAGACCTTCTACGAACAACAATGGCTATCAAGAGGAAAGACCATAAAGCTCATATCCTTCCGCATAGGAGAAGGGGAAATAAAAGAACCGGACTGCAGCGACATGGAGAAAGACGACTACCACAGCGAATTCGGTAGACACTCGCAAATCATTCAATAACTGATAACTCATAACTCAATCATGGCAATATACCCCAAACTAATACTTGACGCTCTGACCAATGTCAAGTACCCAGGCAACGGAAAGAATATAGTCGAACTCGGCATGGTGGAAGACGATATTCGGATCGACGGCAACAAGGTGTCTTTTTCGCTGATTTTCGATAGGCCTACGGATCCTTTCATAAAGTCTGTAGTGCGCGCGGCAGAAGCGACCCTGCCGGTATTTGCGGATCCGGATATCGATGTCAAGGGCCGCATTGCCGTAAAGTACCGTCAACCTGAGGCTCCAAAACCGGAAACTCCTCTCCCGGGAGTAAAGAACATTATCGGCATAAGCTCCGGAAAGGGAGGAGTCGGAAAATCCACGGTCTCAGCCAATCTTGCCATCGCACTTGCAGCTAAAGGATATAAAGTAGGCCTTCTGGACGCGGATATCTTCGGCCCATCCATGCCAAAGATGTTCGGAGTAGAAGACGAAAAGCTCTATATGGTCACTCAGGAAGGAAAAGACTGGATAGATCCGGTTCAGAAATTCGGAGTGAAGATGCTGAGCATCGGATTCGTAGTGGATAGGAACAGTCCGGTGCTATGGCGTGGCGGCATGGCCTCCAATGCCCTGAAACAGTTGATTTCGGAAGCATGGTGGGGCGATCTTGACTATTTCCTAATCGATATGCCTCCCGGGACAAGCGACATTCATCTCACTCTCGTACAGACACTTCCGATCACAGGAGTAATAGTTGTGAGCACACCGCAGGAAGTAGCTCTGGCTGATGCCCGCAAAGGTATCGGAATGTTCCGCAGTGATAAGATCAATGTGCCAATTCTCGGTTTAGTGGAAAATATGGCCTGGTTCACTCCTGCACCTCATCCGGAGGAGAAGTATTACATCTTCGGAAATGGAGGAGCTAAAAGACTCGCCGAAGAGCTTAACGTGCCTCTCCTCGCCCGTATTCCCCTTGTAGCTGACATCTGCGAGAATGCCGACACAGGGCATCCTACAGCAACAGAATGCACCGGAGGAACTGATTCAGAGAGTCCTGAGGCCAAAGCCTTCTCCGACCTCGCAGATCGTACTGTCGAAGAATGCGACCGCCGCAACCGTGAGCTTCCTCCAACCCGTGCCGTACAGACCCATTCTTGATATCAAAGCGGGAATCTTGAAATTTCAAGACTGTAGACTTAAGATTGTAGACTTAAGACTCGATAATTATTATTAATCTTTTATCTCTAAGAAACCGTGTCAACAGCACAAGCAGAAAACACCCGCAAGGTGACTACAAGCCGCCTTACGGAGATGAAGCATCGTGGCGAAAAAATCTCGATGCTTACAGCATACGACTATACATCGGCTAAACTCGTGGATGAGGCTGGAATGGATGTGATATTGGTTGGCGATTCAGCCTCCAATGTTATGGCCGGCAACTACACAACTCTTCCTATCACCCTTGATCAGATGATCTATCATGCCAAGTCGGTCATGAAGGGCGTGAAGAGGGCGCTCGTGGTAGTCGACCTTCCGTTCGGAACGTATCAGGGCAATTCGAAAGAAGCTCTTGCATCAGCCATAAGGGTCATGAAAGAGAGTCATGCCGAGGCTCTGAAGCTCGAGGGAGGCGCCGAGATCGCCGAATCGATCCAACGTATACTTTGTGCAGGCATCCCCGTAATGGGCCATCTTGGCCTGACACCACAGAGCATCAATAAGTTCGGCACCTATAGCGTAAGGGCAAAAGAAGAAGCGGAAGCCAAGAAGCTTCTTGAAGACGCAAAACTCCTTGAGGAGATAGGGTGCTTCGCGATCGTGCTCGAGAAGATACCTGCAAAACTCGCGGAGCAGGTGGCCAAGGAACTGACTATACCAGTAATCGGTATCGGAGCCGGTGGCGGTGTGGACGGTCAGGTGCTGGTAATGCACGATATGCTTGGCATGACAATGGGATTTTCCCCGCGTTTCCTGCGCCGCTACGCCAACGTAGGCGAGATCATGACAGATGCTTTCCGTCACTATATAAATGATGTGAAGACCGGCGATTTTCCCAACGAGAAGGAACAGTACTGATTCGCGCTGTCTTACAAGACAAAAATGAATTGAATATTACTGCTGTAATAATATCAAAGCCCCAGGCTTCAGCTTGGGGCTGTTCATATAATGAGGTAGCCTCATAGAGGCGATTTGAAAAGTAATGAAGATACGAAAAGCAACAGAATCCGATGTCGAGTACGTAGCCAAGACCGTACTGAACGCCCTGGATATGGATACGTCTGATCTGGAGTGGGTCAAGGCTTCATGCGCCGACCCGAAATCTATGTATTCATGGAATAAGGCCTTGATTGCGGAAGATGGAGACAAACCGATAGGGTGCATCATATCATATCGTGGAGATGACTATCTGCCGATAAGGGAATACACATGGAGCCGCCTCTGGGAAGGTGTGGATCCGGAGATAATAAAGCGATCGGCAATTGAGGCCTATCCGGGTGAATATTACCTTGATTCTCTTTCTATCGAACAGGCCTATAGAGGCCACGGACTTGGAAAAGAACTGATGCGAGCGGCAATAGATTATGGCGAATCACTCGGCTACAAGCGATTCGCCCTTCTGGTAGCGGTCGAGAAACCTCGACTAAAGGATTATTATGCATCCTTAGGTTTCAATGAAGTGGGTAAAGTAAACTTCTTCGGCCACCAATACCACCGCATGCTCCTTACTTATTAAGATTCTCAAGGAAATTGACTTCTACTATACGAAGCTCATTGCCTTGCTTATCCCCGTTCTTGGCTTTGAAAAGGTCAAGTTCACCTGCTGCAGGCTCGACTACCTCCACTATCTGACCGAAGGCGTCGCTGTCTGCAGTCGATCCTTTAAGACGAATGGTAATCTCTCGTGAACGAACCGGCTTAGTTTTAAGATGCACATATCCGAGCGAGCGATCGGTGTCACCGCTCCAGATAAGATCGTCACCCGCATATATTTCGAGAGGATAAGACCTCTGCCGCCAGCCGGTCAACTTAATATTGATCTCATCTATCTCTGCGACCCGCTCGAGCTCGTAGGTGATCCATGCGGTTTCCTTACGGCCGTCGTTACGCCATTCGCTCAGCTCATTGTCATCCCAGCTGTTTGCTGCAGTCTCCTGATTGCATCCTGCCTTTGCGGACTTCACGCGCACGTCGATCTTCTTATCGAAATAGGAAGGTGTGGATGGTGTCGGGCCACGATCGTAGCGCGAATGTAAGGCACGGTCGGGGAAATGCTTGCTCAGTCCGTCTCTGACTTCTACCGGCAGTGTAGTAAACTCTACCATTTCTTCATTCATACCGTCGGCCTTAGCAATCAGCCTGACGCTGCCAGCTTCCGGGGTCGAACGTATAAGAACCCTTGTGATTCCGCATTCCACCGGGAGTGAGTAAGCAAACGCATAGTTATCATCGCCCTGGGCGATTCCTCCACGCCACTCGGCCGGACCTTCAAGAGTAAATTGCACCGTATTGTTTGCAAGAGGACATCGTTGGCCGTTCTCATCTACTACCTCAACCTGTACGATGGCCACATCCGCACCATCGGCATACGTGCCGTCAGGTCCCTGCATAAGAGTCAGTTTGAGTTGATCAGGCTCACATACGGTATTCTTTGAAAAGCGGCTTGTCTCCTTTCCATCTCTGTCATATGCTATAGCCTCGATCTTACCCGGCTCCCAGCGAACGCTGTCGAAAGTGAAGAGGAATTCATAGTCGCGACTGGGGGGCGTTTGAGGTTTGCCGTTGACGAAGAGTGCCACGCTGTCGCCAGTGGAGACCACATATACAGGTTTCACAACATCCGGTGAATAGTTCCAATGCCCGATAATGTAGGTATCGTCGTATTCTACGTCTACCCAACCATTCCACATCACCTTATGTGCGTAATATGCGTCCTTTGGAATTCGGAGAGGATCCACGACACCGCTGCGCCTGTAATTTTCCGCACCTCTGCAATGAGTCTGAGTGTCGGAAAAGATGATCTTGGCACCTCCTGAATTCACCCGACGTCCCATTCCGGGACGTTCACGATAGAAGTCATACCATCGGCGTATCATCTCAATGGCGAGCTGATCCTGATTCTGGTTGTAGGCTGAAGCATCGGCATTGCGGTAGAGAGGACCGTCGCCATGTTTATGATATGGATAACTCCAGTCATCCCAATATTTACGCAGTCCTTCGTCGCGGCAATATTCAGTCTGCACCATAGGATGGTGATCGCTTAGATTGACGTAGAGCATCTCGCCGCCGTATTCAGCCTCTCGGATGTCGAGCATCTCACGTGATCCTATGGCTCTCCCGCCGTAAGGGTCATACTTATCCCTTATTTCGCGCATCTCAATCATATGGTCGCGAGAGATCGACTCATTGCCGCTCTCATAGAAAATCACGCTCGGATGATTCCGGAAATATATAATCATGTCGCGCATCAGCTCCTTGCGCTGACCCCATCGGCGGTCATCCACATCCTTTTCCGCATCGCCGGCGGGAAGCATCTGCATCACCCCGACCCGGTCACACGACTCTGCATCCTGCTTCCACGCTGTCACGTGCATCCATCTGAAGAAATTAGCATTGTGATCGATGAGCATACCGTTGGAATAGTCGCTCATCCAAGCAGGAACTGACATACCGACTCCGGGCCATTCGTTGCTTGTGCGCTGAGCGTAGCCTTTCATCTGGAGCACACGGTCGTTAAGCCATATCTTACCGTCGCCGAAGCGTGTCTTGCGGAAGCCTGTACGTGTAATCACCTCATCGGCCGTTTTTCCATTGACAGTAAGACGCGTCTTGACATCGTAAAGATATCCATAACCCCAGCTCCAGAAATTAAGGTTACCGATTGTATCGCAGGCTGCAAGGGTTACAGAAGCTCCCGGAGCTATTTTCACAGGTAAGCTTCTAAAATTAGCGACAGTCTTTCCGTCAGCATCTATCACTTCCACTTCCAATCCTACCTCGGCGGCTTTTTGCGTCTCATTCTTCACCTCACTCTCTGCATTGATTACAGCCCGACGGCTCGCCACATCTATATCAGTAGCGTATATATAAGTCCCTGTTGTGCCGAGATTGCTGTAGAGGGGCAACGTCTGGTAGATTTTGTCAGTGGTATGGAGCCAGACATTCTTAGGAATGCCGCCGTAGTTTGCATTGAAGTTCTTGTTATTCCACTGATAACCTTGACCGGTCTCACGTTCTTTATAGTTCCAGTCGTTGTCCACACGTACCGCGAGCACATTTTCTCCTCCATAGTCTATATAAGGCGTAAGGTCAAGTCCTACAGCCATCACACCATTCTCATGGAAGCCGAGAGGATGGCCGTTGAGGAAGAAATCGGCACCCATACGCACTCCCTCGAACTCCGCAAACACTTTCTGACCTTTCGCTTCCTTCGGGAGACGGAAATGCTTACGATACCACACTACGGTATCTGTGAGTTCAGCGATTGGTACCTTAAAAGCCTCGTCCTCATTGAAAGCCCTGGGTAGAGTCACGCGTTTCCATCCTTTGTCATTTAACGAAGGACTCCGGGCTCCTTCTATATCCCCTACCATCAAGAGCCAGTCGCTGTTGAAATTATACTTTTCACGCGAAGCCGCATCTATGGTGAGTACCACCATGATAATAAAATATAAAAATAATAACGACTTTTGTTTCATGATAAATGGTTTAGTTATGACGTTTCATAAAAAATAAGCTACATGAACGTATATCCCAGTCCAAGCATCAGGTTGTTTTGTTTCTGAAAATTAAGAAGCTGATAGCCTACATTGAGGAAAAACACATCTGAAAGACGCACCTTTAGGTTTGCGAGCTGATATGAGGCACGCGTCTCCTCAGGTCCTATGACATTGTAGCCTATTCCAACATTGACGGAAAAGATCGGCATTACGAGCTCGGCTCGTCCTGACAGGCCTACGCAGACCTGTCTGAAAAACGGAGGCCGGGAGAATCGTATGTCTTCGGCGCTTTCTCCTGCTATGTGATGTCGCTTCAGATCAGTACTCTCATCCCATTGAAAATCTGCTGAGGTTCCGGCACGGAAATTGCGTGATATCCGCCACATCGGAGCGATGTCGAGTCCGGCTACAGCGAAGTGTCCCGGGAGCAGGATCGGATTATCTCCTCCTCTATAGGCACGCTTGCGCAGCGCACCGTAGACCGTGAGATCGAACTCAGGCCTGCGTCTTCTTTCTGACGAATCCGGAGTATGGATGATCCTTGCCGCAACCATTGGGTCGGGGCCGAACGATCGGATCACACCCATTCTGAGCCCGACCAGATTGACTCCGGGATTAGGATAAGATGTATTGCCGTTTGAATAGTGAGTAAGATCGATGCCGGCCATAAGCGAATAGTGATCGTCAAGACGAAATCTCAAGCCAGCACCAAGATTGATATAAGCGTTCACCCGGGAACCAACTATAAGGTTGGAACGCCCTGTCTTTCCATCACATGGTTTCCAACCGAATGACGCACCAAAATTCCATTCATAATATAGAGATACTCGATCGGAGAGATTCCATATGGGGGCTCCCTGAAATGCATATAACGACACGGGAGTGCCAAGACCTTTAGGATTACCCATAAAATTCACAGCCGTCCCTATTCCCTGCCATGCATCCGGACAAATGCGGCCCTGACCGGATTTGCCGGAAAAAGAAAATCCATACTGGATATGGATGGAACCGGCAA
Organism: Muribaculaceae bacterium; assembly: GCA_029068655.1. Classification (GTDB taxonomy): domain Bacteria; phylum Bacteroidota; class Bacteroidia; order Bacteroidales; family Muribaculaceae; genus Lepagella. Next base: position 20,031 of record JAIECF010000182.1, read on the forward strand.
GACGTGAGTTCCTGGCATTCTCCACATCAAGCATGTTGATCAGGATATCGTCGCGATAGGATGAAAAGGGATAAGCAGGACGCACATCAAAGCCAAGCGAGGATCTCCATCCTATGGAGTCCGAGGCCGAAACCGTGAGACAGGCCGCCATGATCAAGACTATGATGGATATTTTTCCTTGCATAAGCCAAAATTAATAAAAAAAACGGACATATGCACTATAATTGGAATAATATTCTTAAATTTGCAGAAAGAGAATTTATCATGAAAAAGAAGCATATTCTGACATCACTTCTGTGCATAGCCGTCATGGCTGTCGCAGCATCAACATCCTCCAGGCAGTCATCCGGCACAAAACTGAGACATGGAAATGAAGCATCTTATGACTCGATTCCTAAAATAGCGTTGGCTTATGTAGTGGATGCAGGCAAAAGACCTTTGGATCCGTTTTTATTCACACATCTGGTCTATGCTTTCGTAGAGTTCAATGACGACTGCGACGGAATAGTAATCAAGAAACCTGAGAAGCTTCAGGCCATGTTAGACTTGAAGCAACAGAATCCCGACCTCAAGATAATAGCATGTATAGGAGGCTATAAGAGAGAAGGATTCAGCGAAATGACTCGAGATAAAAAGAAACGCAAGGCTTTCGTCAAGGATATTAAACATCTCGTAGACTCCCTCGGTCTGGATGGAATCGATCTTGATTGGGAATTTCCAACGACTGAAAACGGAGGACATACTGCCACTCCGAAAGATGATAAAAATTATGTTGCATTTGTCAAAGAACTTAGAAAAGCGATAGGTAAAGACAAATGGATTTCGTATTATTCAAATAATAGCGGATTATATATCGATCATAAGGGAATGGCTCCTTACGTAAGCTACGTTCATGTATCAGGCTACAATCTGGCTGTTCCCAAGGAAGGCGAACACGGGCGCCACCAGAGTCCTCTATACCCGAGCGGAAAATTTGGAGACTGGAGTATCAGCAAAAGCATAGAGCGGCATATAGACTTAGGAGTCCCGAAGGAAAAGATCCTGATGGGAATCCCGTTCTTCGGGCGTGGGAAGACGCCTTTTCCGTCGTATGTAGAATGCAGGCTGTTTGACAGGAATTCAGATGGGATGCAACTTAAATGGGACGATGAGGCCTGTGTTCCATATTATGCCGACGAGACGGGAGATCTCGTTTTAGGATTCGATGATGAACGCTCTATCGCAGAGAAGTTCGACTTCATAAGAGCCAACCATCTACCCGGTGTGTTTGTGTGGAACTACGACGGAGACTATTTTGATCAGCGACTTGGTAAGACAATCCAGAAGCTGAGCAAGGGTAAATAAAAAAAGGAGTCACGGACTCCTTTTTTTATTCATAAGTCTTGATATCTGAAAGTTCAGTTAATTTATATTGATCATAAATCCGTTGACCTTCCATATTATCCTCATAACTCAGAAGGTATCGAAACGATAGACGATGGTACGATGGTAGGGAGCTTCGGGAGTGACTGTCTGCGATGGGAATGCAGCCCGGCTGGGAGCATCGGGGAAACCCTGCGCCTCCATGGCGACACCCTCATAGTCTTCATAGCTGCGCCCTGCCATGTTGGCGGGTGAGCCTGCGAGATAGTTGCCTGTATAGATCTGTACACCGGGCTGATCAGTTAGCACAGTCATCCGGCGGCGGCTCTTCGGAGACCGGAGCACACATGCCTCGCGCAGCTCGCCGTTAGGGCCGTCAACACAGAAACAATGGTCATATCCCTTGCCATACTTAAGAGGAGTGAAATCCTTATGTATGTCCTGCCCAAGAGTCTTGAATTCAGAGAAGTCCATCGGTGTGGCAGCCACCGGAGCCATCTCACCGCTTGGGATCAGGGTCTCGTCGCCGGGAAGGAAATAAGCGGCATTGAGCTTAAGCTCATGGCCGAGCACGGGATTGGGATCCGCACCATCTGCGCCTTCGAGGTTGAAGTAAGCGTGGTTTGTAAGGTTGACCACTGTCTTTGCATCCGCCTTTGCAGAGAGATCGATGGTCAGCTCGTTGTCGTCGTTCCAGGTATACTTTACTTCAGCGGTCAGGTTGCCCGGATATCCCATTTCTCCGTCTTTGGAATTATATCGGAATACTACACCGTTTTCTATCTCCTCCGATTCCCATATCTGATTCTGGAAGCCTTCCGGACCACCATGCAGATGATTGGGACCATTATTGATAGGAAGATCATAAGTAATGCCGTCGATCTGGAGCTTGCCCTTGCATATACGGTTGGCGTAACGGCCGGGAGTCTTGCCTGCGCATGGTCCGTCGGCAAGATAGTCAGCAGGATCAGCGTAGCGGAGAGTCACATTGTCGATATTACCGTTGGCATCGGGAACGGACACCTCGGTGATACCTGCACCAAGCGAAGAGAGTTCTACGGAAGCGCCCTTGTCGTTGGTGATGCGATATAGGGTCACCTCCCCTATCGGAGAGGTGGCCGTGCGTTTAGTGATTTCCATATTCAAGCCATCAAATCAGGAGATCAGTCTTCCAGCTTGCGAGCACCATCGGAGATAACAACGTCGTAGATCATCGGTGCGTGGCCGTACTTGTCTTCGAAGCGTTCGGTGATTTCCTCTACAAACTTATCATGGAGGTCGTTTTTAACGAGGTTTATTGTACAGCCACCGAAACCACCTCCCATAATACGGCTACCTGTGACGTCGAGTTTCTTAGCTTCGTCGTTGAGGAAGTCGAGTTCGACGCAGCTTACCTCATAGTCTTTTGAAAGCCCCTCATGGGTCTCATACATCTTCTTGCCTACAGTCTCATAGTCGCCTGCGACAAGCGCATCGCAGACAGCAAGCACTCTGGCTTCCTCGCCGATCACGAAGCGTGCGCGCTTGTAATCCTCCTCTGAAATCTTATCCTTGATGGCGTCAAGTTCCTCCATAGAGACTCCACGGAGTGAAGGACGGCCAAGAGCGGCGGCAACACGCTCACAGCTTTCACGACGCTTATTGTAGGGAGAATCCTTGAGTTCATGCTTTACGCGAGAGTCTACAAGCACAAGACGGTAATCTTCAGGATTGAACGGGAAATATTCATATTCGGAGCTACGGCAATCGAGACGCATCAGGTTGCCTTTCTTACCCATTACCGAAGCGAACTGATCCATGATTCCGCACTTCACACCACAGTAGTTGTGCTCTGTGCTCTGACCGATCCTGGCGAGCTCGAATTTATCGATCTTATTGTCGTTGAAAAGATCGTTGAGGGCATACGCGAAGCAGCTTTCGAGAGCTGCGGAAGAGGAAAGGCCTGCGCCAAGCGGCACATTGCCTGCGAATACTGCGTCGAATCCTTCTACCTTACCGCCACGCTTGATGATCTCGCGGCAAACGCCGAAGACATAACGTGCCCAGCTCTGTGAAGGAGCGTCTTCCTCATTGAGACCAAACTCAGCGTAGTCATCGATGTCTATGGAATAGACACGCACTTTATCTGTACCATTAGGCTTGATCTCCGCCATGATCACCTTGTCGATAGCCCCGGGGAAAACGTAGCCTTCGTTATAGTCGGTGTGTTCGCCGATGAGATTGATACGGCCCGCGGATGCATACATTGTGCCGTGGTCGCCGAAGCGCTGGAGGAAGAGATCGTTGATTTTTTCTTTCATGATTATTTAGTTTTATTGGTTATTTTTTGTCTATTATGGGGTTAAGTCTTTAAGGACATTGACGGCTTCCAGCCTATTCTACCGGAATAATGAGTTTAGCGGGCTTCAGTCCTTTAGACTTGACTTCAAGAGTCAAGGCACCAGGCTTGTCGCCACCTTGCACTATGACTGTAGCGGCTCCGCTGAAAAGGTCCATGACAGGCTTGTTGAAGTCGCGGAGGGAAGTCGGATCTCCATTGGCGGTAGCGCGGAACTTTCCGTCGCCTATCACCTTGAAGGTCACCTCCGGCTCGGCATCGGGCACTACATTACCATCCTTATCCACCACCTGCACAGTCACATATGCCAGATCTTCGCCATTTGCTTCGAGGTTATTCCGGTTGGAAGTGAGCTTGATGGCATAGGGCTTTCCTGCTGTACGGACAACTGCTTCACCGGCTACAGACCCATCTGCATTATAGGCTATGGCCTTGACTTCCCCGGGTTCATAGACGGTCTCATTCCACATCAAACGGTAGCGATTCATGTTGGTTGAGTCATTCTTCTCGCGAATGCCCTGGCTCTTACCGTTGATGAAGAGCTCTGCCTTAGGAGCGTCGGTATATACAAACACAGGAGTGATTTCCCCTTCACGGCCCTTCCAGTTCCAATGCGGGAGGATATGCAGGGTATGATCATTCTCGTTCCATTTCGAACGGTATAGATAGAATCTGTCTTTTGGAAGAGACGCGAGGTCGAATATGCCGAAATATGAGCTGTGGCTCGGCCACGCGTCGGTGTCGTAGGGCGACGGCTCACCGAGATAGTCGAAACCGGTCCATACAAACTGTCCCATATCCCATGGATAATCATCTGCGGCGGCGAAGTCATCATCAGGAATATTGCTCCATGAACAGTATTCCACATCGTAACCGGAGCTCTGGTTGCCCTCGCGGGTTACGTCGTACGCCTTCACTACAGGGAAATAATACTTACCACGGCTCGACACAGTAGACGATGTCTCGGAACCGAGAAGAATATTCTGGGGAAGTTTACCTATCGCTTCGGGATACATATGAACACGGTAGTTGAATCCGGGGACGTCGAGGGCTGCGGCAAAGCCATTTGTAGTGACTGCCTTCACCTGATCCATGCCGCAGGTGACAGGGCGCGTCGGGTCCTCTCGGTGAACGATATCCTGAAGGAAAGTCAGCTCCTGAAGCCCGTCGGGACCCCACTGTGAAGGAACCTCATTGCCGATGGACCACATCACGACAGACGGATTATTGCGATACTGACGCACCATGTTCTCGACATCGCGCTCTGCCCATTCATTGAAGATGGTGCCGTATCCATTCTTTGATTTCGGACGGAAACCCCAGTCGTCGAAAGGCTCTAGCATCATCATGAGTCCGAGTTCGTCACAGAGCTCTACGAGTTCGGGCGCAGGCATATTGTGCGCGGTACGCACGGCGTTGGCACCCATGTCTTTCAGTAGCTCGAGTTGATGGCGGAGTGCCGATTTATTGACAGCGGCGCCAAGCGGGCCAAGATCATGATGGTTGCAGACTCCCTTGAACTGGATCTTCTCGCCGTTGAGGAAGAAACCCTCCCCTGCTCTGACCTCGACGCTGCGGATACCGAAGCGGGTAGAGTATTCGTCGGCGATTTTCCCGTCTACAATAACTCTTGTGGTGGCGTTATAAAGTGCCGGATTCTCGGGATTCCATAGGTCAGGAACATCCACTCTGAAATTCTGTGTAAGGTTAACTCCGGGATAGATCTTATACTCATGCGTATCTGAGGCCACGACTTTTCCGTCAGGAGAAGTTATGTCTGTGGAGAGTGTCACAAGATCCCCTTTGTCAACGCCCTCGAGAGATGTGACAAGATGGACTGTGGCATATTCCTTGCTGACGTATGGAGTTGTGAGTTGTGTACCCCAGACAGGCACGTGCACTTTGTCGGTGGAGAGAAGCTTGACATTGCGGTAGAGTCCTGCACCGGGATACCACCGGGAAGACATCGGTTTATTCTCGAGAGAGACCTCAAGACGGTTCTCACCTACCTTGACAAGTGGAGTTACATCAACGTAAAACGAGTTATATCCATATGGCCACATAGTGGCGAGTCTTCCGTTGACATAGACATGAGCGTTGCTCATAGCCCCATCAAATACAAGGGAGTAGCTTCGTCCGGGAGTGTCAGGGATATTGAATGTAGTCGTGTAGAAGCCTTTTCCAATGTAAGGAAGGCCTCCAGTACGTCCGGTCTTCCAAGTAGCGGTTGTCTCGCCGTTCTGCTCGACGGCCACTTTCTGGATATCGTTCTCTCGGTCAAACGGACCATATATCGCCCAGTCATGAGGAATAGTGACAGACTCCCATTTGACAGAGTCCTGGGAGAAATTCCAGTTCTTGAGAAGAGTCTCGGTTCGGCCAGCCGCATGTGAGACTACGGCGCTTAAGATAAGGATAGCTGCAAAAAGTTTTTTCATCAGCCTGGTATGTCAATTTTAGGGTTATCAGGTTCACGCAGAGAGCAGAGCGGGGTCGGATGAATAAGGACCTACCACATAGCTGCTTTCCGCAAAACAATACACAAAGATAGAAAAAATATCAGGACCAACCAAATAAATATGGACAAATTAAGAAATTATAATGTATTTTTCATATAGTCGGTAGGCAGATGAAGTGGTATGTCGCGAAATTATAGCATCGAAAGGTTACCGGCCGCATAATGACGCCCATCAGCCGTAAAACACATGATACCGGAAATATGAATAACATAGCAAAGGAGAGAAGGCGCAACGCCCTCCCTCCTCAATCTTATATAGCTCTGAGTAAGGATTATTCCTTACACTTGGCAGCGATAAATTGGCGGTTCATGCGGCCGATGTTGTAGAGCTTGATGTTCTTGGGGCACTCAGCGGAGCAGGCTCCGGTGTTGGTGCAGTTTCCGAAACCGAGCTCGTCCATCTTAGCGACCATGGCGCGTACGCGACGGTCTTTCTCTACCTCACCCTGCGGGAGCAGAGAGAGCTGGCTGATCTTTGCGCTGACGAAGAGCATTGCAGAGCCGTTCTTGCAGGCTGCCACACATGCGCCGCATCCGATGCAGCTTGCGGAGTCCATAGCCTCGTCGGCATTGACCTTAGAGATGGGGAGGTCGTTGGCATCCTGAGCACCTCCGCAGTTGAAGCTTACATATCCGCCTGCCTGCTGGATCTTGTCAAACGCGTTGCGGTCTACCATAAGGTCTTTGATGACCGGGAAAGCAGCCGAACGCCAGGGCTCTACAGTGATTGTCTCGCCGTTCTGGAAACGACGCATGTAGAGCTGGCATGTGGTAGCGCCTGTAGCGGGACCATGGGGATGTCCGTTAATATAGAGAGAACACATGCCGCATATACCCTCACGGCAGTCGTGGTCGAACACGATGGGCTCCTGTCCTTCCTCCACGAGGGTCTCGTTGAGGATATCGAGGGTCTCGAGGAAGGAGGTGTCGGGAGTAGTCTCGACGTCGTTGTAAGTCACGAATCCACCTTTGGCCTTTGCATTAGCCTGACGCCAAACGCGGAGGTTGACTTTCATTATATTTTCTTCCATTGTCTGATTTCAGTTTTGAGTGGATTTATGACTTGTAGTTACGGGTCTGAACCTTGATGGCCTCATAGTGGAGCGGCTCGATGATCTGCTCCGGAGCCTTGTCGGCACCCTGATATTCCCAGCAGGACACGTAGAAGTAGTGCTCGTCGTCGCGCTTGGCCTCGCCTTCCTCTGTCTGGTATTCCTCACGGAAGTGACCGCCACAGGATTCGTTGCGTGAAAGGGCGTCGTAAGCCATCAGCTTACCCATTGTGATGAAGTCGTTGAGACGGAAAGCCTTGTCAAGCTCGATGTTCATGCCTTCCTTGGATCCGGGGATGAAGAGGTCGGTGTCAAACACTTTGCGGAGTTCGTCAAGCTTAGTGATAGCTGTCTTGAGGCCTTCGGCCGTGCGACCCATACCTACATACTCCCACATGATGTGGCCAAGTTCCTTATGGATTGAGTCAACGCTGCGCTTACCCTTGATATTCATCAGCTTGTCCTGCACCTCACGGCATTTCTGCTCGCACTCCTCGAATTCGGGGAGATCGGTGGAGAAGCGGGGCACGGAGATCTGATCGCTAAGATAGTTCTGGATCGTATAGGGAAGCACGAAGTAGCCATCGGCAAGACCCTGCATAAGCGCGGAAGCACCGAGGCGGTTGGCGCCGTGGTCAGAGAAGTTACACTCGCCGATAGCGAAAAGACCCTTGACAGATGTCTGGAGCTCGTAGTCTACCCAGATGCCACCCATTGTATAGTGGATAGCAGGGAAGATCATCATAGGATTGTAGTATTTCACTCCGTCGATTTCCTTTGCAAGCTCACCTGGATTGACATCGGTGATCTCCTCATACATATCGAAGAGGTTGCCGTAGCGCTGGCGAACCACATCGATGCCGAGACGGTTGATAGCCTCGGAGAAATCAAGGAATACAGCAAGGCCGGTGTTGTTAACGCCATAGCCCTTGTCACAACGCTCCTTAGCTGCACGCGAGGCCACGTCGCGAGGAACGAGATTACCGAATGCCGGATAGCGGCGTTCCAGATAATAGTCACGCTGATCTTCGGGGATGTCACTACCCTTTATCTCGCCACGCTGAAGCTTCTTAGCATCCTCGATATCTTTCGGCACCCAGATGCGGCCGTCGTTACGGAGAGACTCCGACATAAGAGTCAGCTTAGACTGTTTGTCGCCGTGAACGGGGATACAGGTCGGGTGGATCTGAACGTAGGCCGGGTTGGCGAAATATGCGCCCTTGCGGTAGCAGGCCATAGCAGCTGAAACGTTACAGCCCATAGCGTTGGTAGAAAGGAAGTAGGTGTTGCCGTAGCCGCCGGTAGCGATCACCACTGCATGAGCCGCGAAACGCTCGAACTCACCGGTGACGAGGTTCTTGGCAACTATACCGCGAGCGCGGGGCACTCCGTCCTTGTCCTTGATAAGGACAACGTCGTGCATTTCATAACGATTGAAGCTCTTCACCTTACCGAGGTGAATCTGACGGTTGAGCGAGCTATAAGCGCCGAGAAGGAGCTGCTGGCCAGTCTGTCCTTTTGCATAGAAAGTACGTGATACCTGGGCGCCACCGAATGAGCGGTTGGCAAGTAGGCCACCGTATTCACGTGCGAAAGGAACACCCTGAGCCACACACTGGTCGATGATATTGTTCGACACCTCAGCGAGGCGGTATACATTTGCCTCGCGCGCACGATAATCGCCACCCTTCACTGTATCATAGAACAGACGATATACAGAGTCGCCGTCGTTCTGATAGTTCTTTGCAGCGTTGATACCGCCCTGAGCCGCGATGGAGTGAGCACGACGGGGAGAGTCCTGAATGCAGAAGTTGAGCACGTTGAAGCCAAGCTCTGCAAGAGTGGAGGCTGCCGAAGCACCTGCAAGACCCGTACCTACGACGATGACGTCGAGCTTACGCTTGTTGGCAGGGTTGACAAGCTTCTGATGAGCCTTATAGTTGGTCCATTTCTCAGCGATAGGACCTTCCGGGATCTTTGAATCCGCGGGATTCATGATTTTTACATTTTCTGTTGCCATATCGCTTCTGGATTATTGGGGTTGAACCATCATGGGATTCATTTCTTCATTCTGAGCGTCGCCTGCTTCAAGATAGTCGAAGAGAGCTACTGCGGCGTTAAGGGTCTTCACCTGGCCTTCGAACTTAGGATTGTTCTCGTTGTATGCACGAGCCTGGTCAGAGTCGAAGTTCGTAGCCATCTGCCGGATCTGGTTTGAGAGCTGATCATATGGACCAACCTCTACGGCCTGAGCTGCATCGGGACCGAAATCTTCAAGGAACATCGGAGCAAGCATGGCCTTATACTGCATGCGGAGCTTGGGCTGAGTCTTGTAGTAGTCCTCGTGTGCACGTACGGTGAAAACGATAGCCTGGGCTACGAAAAGCGCGATAACGATAGATACCCAGCAGTTGCCTATCTTCTTAAGGCGGGGAATCCAGGCGGTATTATCCCAACCCACTGACTGGAACATCGACCAGAAACCATGCTGGAGGTGGAACCAGAGGGCGATGAACGCGATCAGATAAACGATCGGAGTCCACACCTTGGAGAAAGCCTCCTGAATGAAGAGTGTGCCGGCTGCGGCAGGAAGAGTGCCGTGGTCGCCGCAGATCTCCACCCACTGCATCTTTGCCCAGAACTGGATCATGTGAACCGCGAGGAAGGCGAGGATCACGATACCGAGCACGAGCATGTTCTGTGAAGACCATTCCACTGTGGCGGGACGGTGTTCGATCGCATAGCGCACTTCTCCGCGCGCCTTGCGGTTTTGCAGGGTTAGCCACACGGCGTAGCAGATGTGCAGGATGAAAAGCACTGCCAGGCCTACGGATGCGATGAGGGCATACCAGTTGGCACCGAGGAATTCGCAGATGGAATTGTAGGCTTCGGGCCAACAGATACA
>JAIECF010000183.1 GCA_029068655.1 Muribaculaceae bacterium
CTCCAGGCATAACCTACATTGGAGTCGACGACCATACCATTGAATTGTTTGAAAACCAATATAAAGTTCCACAGGGAGTAAGCTATAACTCCTATCTTATAAAAGGAAATAAAATCGCAGTGGTAGACACCACCGACGACCAGACAGGCACAGAATGGCTCGCCAACCTTACGAAAGCCCTTGATGGAGCCAGGCCCGACTATCTCGTGATAGAGCACCTTGAGCCCGACCACTCCTCGCTCATATCTACATTCGTGGAAATCTATCCTGAAGCAACGCTGGTAATGTCGGCGACCGCCGCCAGAATGCTCCCAAACTATTTCGACCCTATCCCGGAAGGATGCCGGATCATGACCGTGAAGGAAGGGGACACTCTCGATCTCGGAGGACTTTCGCTCCACTTCCTGCTCGCCCCAATGGTGCACTGGCCGGAGGTGATGATGGCGTATTGTCCGGAAAGAAAACTGATATTCAGCGCCGACGCTTTCGGCACTTTCGGCGCACTCGACACCCTTACCGATGACTGGGCCGACGAAGCTTCACGATATTATTTCAACATAGTGGGCAAATACGGCGCCCAGGTGCAGAATACCCTAAAGAAACTGGCGACCCTCGACATACGGACCATATGCCCACTCCATGGCCCGATCCTGACTGAAAACATAGACCGATACATAAGCCTCTATGACACCTGGAGCTCCTACCGACCTGAGAAAGACGGAATCTTCATCGCGGTGGCCTCCATACATGGCAACACACTCGAAACCGCCGAATATCTTGCAGAAAAATTACGTCAGCTTGGTGTCAAGGAAGTTTTTGTAGCCGACCTGACCCGCCTCGACATATCAGCAGCCGTGGCAGAAGCTTTCAAATATCCGAAGGCAGTATTCTGCGCTTCGAGCTACGACGCGGGACTCTTCACTCCCATGTATTCATTACTTCACATCCTCGCCGCCAAGGGATACTGCAACCGAAAGGCAGCCATAGTTGAAAACGGATCATGGGCCCCATCAGCCGGCAAAGCCATGCGCACGATGCTCGCAGAGATGAAAGGAATCGACGTGATGCCCGACACCCTCACCATCCGCGGAGCCTTCAAGCAGGCCGACAGAGCCGCTGTAGATGCATTCGCGTCAAAGGTATACGAGTTCTGAATCTTCAGACCCAGCTATCGGGATTTACCTGCTTTTCACAAAATATTGATTATACACAAGCCCCGCCACTATGAGCGCAAGTCCAGCATACGTGGCCGGGGCTATCGTTTCTCCAAGCACCATAGCAATAAGAAACAACGAGAGGAAGGGGGAAAGATAGCACATCTGGTTGACGAGCGCAGGATTTGCAGTCAGTCTCAAGGCCATCCCGAATGTCAAGAAAGGAATTCCCATCTCAAAGCAGCCGATATATACTCCAGAGAGAAGCCCTGCAACCGAGTCAACATCGATTCCTACAAACAGACCGCCAAGCAGCAGCACGACACACCCGGCCGAGAATCCGAGAAAAAGTGAGACTGTAGTGTCAATCCTGTAGCGGAGCCGATTGTTGAGCATCCAGTAAGCCGCCCACAGGAGAGCGCTCAGAAGGGCCATGAGTATTCCCCCTATCGAGACCGCACCCTTCACACCTCCGCCGCCAAGCGATATGCACACCACTCCTGCCACAGAAACGGCCATTCCTATATATTTTCCGCCAGGTATCGGCTCATGATCGAAGACAGCCAGAAGAACGAGCAACACTATCGGCCAGGCATAGTTGACCGGCTGGGCCACCTGCGCCGGAAGCATATCATATGCCTGAAAGAGGACAAGATAATATACAACAGGGTTAAGCACTCCAAGACTCATAGCCTCAATCATCAGACGAAGAGGCATGCGTTTCAGCTGCTTCCATTTTCCTTCCACAGTCATGGCGACCGCATAAATAACTGTCGCAGTCGCCGTAGCTACGAGCAGCATATTGAATACAGAAAGATGCTGCAGCGCTATCTTGAAAGCCGTGGCCACAGTAGCCCAGCTGAGCACCGCTATGCCGGCCAGTGCTATTGACTTAGTATTGTCTGTCATCACTAATGTCTCGTTATCAGATTGATTCAATGATAATTTACTCAATGGTCCGGGCCACAATGAATAGAAGCCCCAGAACGGATGTGCAAATTTACTTATTTTTTTGTTGTATATGTATCATCAAACATGAAAAAAAAATAAAAAAATATGATCGATAAAAACGAACTTCAGACCTTTATAGAAGGACAGCTAAAAGACACGGAATATTTCCTTACTGATCTCAAGGTGTCGCCGACTAATGAAATCACTGTAGAGATCGACAGCCTCACCCCGGGCGATATCGAGGAGTGCGTAAAACTGACCCGTGCAATTGAAGGAGCATTCGACCGAGATGTGGAAGACTACGAACTCGAGGTTGGCACGGCCGGCCTTACATCTCCGCTTAAGGTGCGTCGGCAATACGATAAATACATCGGTCGGGATCTTGAGGTGCTTACATCCGACGGCCGGAAGCTCCACGGCATGCTCCGCAGCGTCTCCGACGAGGGCATCGTCCTCGCCATGCAGCAGAAAGTCAGGAAAGAGGGTTCAAAAAAGCCGGTGATCGAAACGATTGAGGAAAAACTGCCGTTTTCGATAATCAAGCGCGCGGTCTACGACCTTAAGTTCTGAAATGCACATTAAATGATAATAAACCTTAATTAAGGTTAAAATTATTTAATTGTAATCAAT
>JAIECF010000184.1 GCA_029068655.1 Muribaculaceae bacterium
ACACCAAAACGGAATCAATCTCAAATTCTTGATCATCAGAAGTTTTAGCAATAGCCTTTACACTATTTTGAAGGACATGATAATTTGTTATACCCGTTCCTTTTTCATCAATAAAGAAACCGGAGCCACTTCCTGCCGGAGCTCCATACTCATCAAAAGTGTATATTGTCACGGTTGCTTGTTTTGCATTTTCAAAAATCTGCTTTTTGTCCTTCTTGCAGCCGAAGAGAAGGATTGAGAGCATTATCAATACAATAATATTTATGTTTTTAGTTCTCATAATATAAAAGTATTGTCTATATTATTTTTTTAACGCCGGTTTTTTAGACTGAGACGAAGTCGTTTTCTTTTTGGCGGTATTGGTGGTCGTTTTCTTTTTGTTTTGTCCAGGTGTGTAATTCATAAGATTATTCTCCCTTAGAAAAACCAACCCATCTTGTCCACCATTCTTCAGATCATTAATACCATAATCATCATTAAGAGCCAACTTACTCATACCACGATAGTAATATGCCATTTCCTTATTGCTTGCAGAATAATTTATAGCCGACGATAAATCTTCTATCGCGGATTTATAGTATCCTTGTATATAATAAGCTATTCCTCTCATAAGATATGTATCATAACACTTTAGTCCTTTATTTATAGCCGTTGTCATTTCACTTGCAGCAGAAGAAGCATTGTTATTATCCATATAATTTGCTGCCTTTTGAAGATACGGTAGAGACTGACCATATGTTGTCATTCTTTGGCATGAAGTGTTTGTCACCTCTAAATGTGTGCCCGTACTAGCACCAACTTCCACAAACCTAACATTTTTCACATTATAGATTGTCTTTGCAAGATGATCTCCATACGAATCATAAATCTTTATCTCTCCATCATCAAACAAAATACGAAATCTTCTTACTTTTAATGAAGTTGTTGTCTCCCACTTGCTTTGTGTGCCATTATCAGTCGTACACGCTTCTTGATATGTGTTATTTGAGTCGGAGTATTTGCTTGTAACATAATTCAATCTGAAATATTTATTTTGTCCGGCCGAGGTAGTATACTCAATCTCAACATACCAATACCAATGATTATCTTTGTGGTAAATATTACGGAGGTTTGAAGGAATAATATTTTCAACTGAGAATGAAATATCCAATGGAGAGTTTTGGTTTGATGATGTACTAATCCAGATGGTTTTGGCACTCCATTTATTGTTCCTTTTATCTTCTTCGCTTTGGTAATTTTTATTCATGAAGTCGACTTTACTGGTAGTATTAGAATAACTTTCCAAGTCCGTAGAAACACTCCACGGAGAAGATGATGTTCCAAAAGACTCCCATATATTTTGACTCATAACATTCAAGGGGAACATTATAAGTAATATTAATACTATTACCGTACTGTTAAAGAAAGATGAGTGGAATATTATTTGTACATTCTGATTCATAGACATGTAGTATTTACCTAACTTCATTTAAGGTATTCATTACAGTTTCTCGATGCTCAAAAAATCTGAAACAAAAGTTCTTTAATAATTCTGCATTGACAAGTCCACGCATAGTGGTAGACTTTACTCCATCAGTGATAATATAGTTTTCCCCAGTACAAACAATATTATAATGTGCAAACGCATTGCGAAGGTGACGAAAGAAAGCAGCTGATTTAGATCCATTGTCACAATTTTTTTTATGAGAAACAGTAAATCTAATTTGATTTTGCACAACCTCTTTGGGAATCTCGTTTGATTTGCAAGCATCTATATCGAGTTGATCCTTAAATTCTGCCACAACAGAATCCCAATCATAGCATGCTGTCCATCCTTGAAGAACGTCTTCTCCTATGTCATAGTAAAAGAAAGTAAGGTCATTGCCACATAACCTTCCATGGCTAAGATTTGTATGTAAAGTAAAATCCATATAGAATTATCCCTTGCCGCCGGACTCACCTCGTTGGCATTAGTGGATATAAAAAGAGCGTGAGAGTCTGTATCTGTTACTCGTCCCGCTTCTTGAGGCTGTGGCATGTGCCCATCACAGTTGAACGAGCAACGCGGAGCCTCACGCTGTATGATATGAACCGCAAGAGGATGTATCACTACATTCTCCCACGAAGGTATATCATACCCCGAAAGGCGCCTATCGTTGTCTCATTCCTGACTGTGATTTTGAAACTGCCACATTCCAAGAAGCCAAGAACAAGCGCTGATAAACGCTCTTGTATTATGTCTGCACCCCGCCGCGTCAACGCCATATCGGGACTCCGCGGTCGATATGCATCGGCAAAGTTAATTATAAAATTTTATAATTGCAAAAAAATCTGTATATAATTATAAAGCGCCTCTCCGAGGCTACTTAGGATAGGGCACTACCCCAGACTGAAGTCTGGGGTTTCGGCATAATCATCAGGCCTCCGACCTGATTTGTTTAATCGGCAGAGGTGTAAAGAAGGAAGGGCTCTTTAGATAAAGTAACCGTTTGACGGCTTGGCGGAGGCTGGAAGCCTCCGCTCCATGGGCTACTCAACTATCTCATATACTAAGGCGGTTAGGAAACCGCCTACCCATGTGTGGCGGAGGCTGGAAAGTCTCCGTTCCATGGGCTATTTATCGGCAAGAAATCTGCTGAAATCTACCTGAAACAGCCAAAATCTTGCCGATAACGGCAAGATTTTATAGTATTTCCGGAAATTTCGGAAATTATTTCGATTTATTTCCGAAATTTTCGGAAATAATTTGTAACTTTGTCCGTATGAAACGGAAAGAAGTACTTCAAGGAATAATAATGACTATGCAGAGGGAACTACCTTTCTCTGTGATAGAGCGTGCTCTTCAACTGCCAATAGACTCGGAACAGATTGTTACCGTTTCCGGAGTAAGGCGATGCGGTAAATCATCAATGATGAAAATAGTTGCCAATACTTTGCTTGCGAAAGGAATTGACAGGAAAAGAATCTTATGGATAAACTTCGATGATGAGCGTCTTTACGGTATGTCTTCCGATGAACTTGATGAAGTGATTCAGGCATATAGGGAGATGTTTCCTGATATCACAATCTCAGAACTTTATATTTTCTTTGACGAGATTCAGGCAATCGATGGCTGGGAGCTTTTTGTGCTCCGTCTTTACAAATCTTATTGTAAAAATATCTATATATCAGGAAGCAACGCCAAGATGCTCTCCTCGCAAATAGCGACCGCATTAAGAGGATGGCCATTGGAATATCAGGCATTTCCCTTAGCATTCGATGAGTATTTGAGATTTAAAGGGATAGCTGCCTCTCAATTCACGGAGGAGGGAAGAGCAAAACTTATTGCCGGCTGTAGGGAATATCTACATGCGAGTGCATTCCCGGAAGTAGTGCTTATGGAAGAAAAGTCTCTGCAAATCAGAAAAGTCCAAGGGTATTTCAATACGATGCTTTTCCGCGACCTCATAGAGCATTACTCGTTGTCAAGTCCTGAGACAGTACGCTATTTTCTGAAACGACTGATGGCGAATCTATCAAAACCGACTTCAATAAATGCCATATTCAACGACCTAAAATCACAAGGCAAAAGACTTGATAAAAACAAACTGTACGAACTCGCTGATATGGCATGCGATACCTTTATGTTTTTCAAAATCAACAGATGGTCGGAGTCGTTAATAAAGGAAAATGCAAGATCACCCAAATATTATTTCATCGACAACGGCATGCGAAACGCAGTAATCATGCCTCAGAGTGACGATGACGGTAAACTGCTTGAAAATGCTGTATTCCTGCATCTCCGACGTCATATTGACCCAATGAAGAAGATAACCTACTTTAATGAGGATGTGGAATGTGATTTCGTAGTCCAGCAGGATGAACATATCGAGAAATTGATACAGGTATGTTGGACTGTGGCAGACAGCTATACTCTGCAGCGTGAAATACGCGGTTTGAAAATTGCTTCGGATGTTACCAGGTGCAGAGACTGCAGTATAATCACTTTCGATGAATCAGATAAGATAGTGAGCGATGGAATAGAGATCAAAGTCTTGCCTATCTGGAAGTGGTTGCTTTCCTCACCTTTTGAATAATTTAGCCCCCCTATGAGCGACAAAATTTCAATCAGATTCTACAATAATCGTCCGGTTCGTGCTGTATGGGACGATGAAAACAGTAAATGGTGGTTTTCGGTATTGGATATCATAGCGATATTCAATGCCCAGGATGACTATGCCAAGACGCGCAACTACTGGAAATACCTCAAAACTAAACTCAAAAAGGAGGCACCTCAACTGGTTAGTGACACTAACCAGTTGAAGATAAAAGCACCAGATGGCAAATTGCGGTTAACCGACACACTTGATGCACAAGGAGTTACAGAACTTGCCAAGCATATGCCCAACAACAAGGCCACAATCATATAAAAACGGACGCACGAGCCGTGCGTCCCTACATAAGACGGAGAATATAGTTCTGCAACACCCTCGCTTTTTATGTTCGTTTATTGTAGGTGATGGCGGCAAGGAGGGAAAGTAGCAGGGCGAAAGCGGCTATGGCGGCGTACTGCGGCCAGAGGTCGATGATGCCGGCTCCTTTCAGATAGACTGAGCGCATTATCTCGATGAAGTAGCGGGGAGGGATGGCGTAGGTGATATATTGCGCCCATTCCGGCATGGAACGTATCGGCGTGAAAAGACCTCCCATCAGCTGGAAAATCATGATGAAGGCAAACATCACGAATATGCTTTGAAGCATCGTCGCCGACTTGTTGGCAATGGTGACTCCAAGTCCTGACATTGTAAGACTGAAAAGTATGGTGACGAGATAAATGGCACCTAAACTTCCTGCCGGTTTGAGACCGTAAACCAACCATCCAATTATCATACCTACGGTCACGACAATGAGTCCGACAATCCAGAACGGTATCAGTTTCGAAAGCACAAACGCAAAACGACTTACAGGAGTCACATTCATGGCCTCGATAGTACCGGATTCCTTCTCGCTGACTAAATTCAGGGCGGGAAGGAATCCGCATATTATGATAAGCAACACCACGATCAGTGCGGGAATCATATAGTTGCGGAAATTGAGGGTCGGATTGTATAGATTTATGACACTTGTCTCCGGGACGGTCACCGCTATGCCATTCTCCGAACGCCACTGACTGAGGGTAGCCATTGCCGACTGCGATACATACTGCGCGCCAAGCATACCTTTTGTTGCGTTTACTCCATTCGCTTCAATGTCCAACTCCGCGTTCCCCTCCACAATCTCACGTGAATAATGGGGCGGAATGGTCAATATCACATCTGCCTCTCCCCTCTCCACGGAAGCTATCGCCTCATCGTAGGTCTCCGCGACAGCGCTGACTGTCAGATATTCCGAAGCCTCGATATCGGCTATCATTCGGCGTGAGAGCTGGCTATGGTCGTTGTCGACTACCGTCACTCCTACGTTCTTAACATCAAGGTTTGCCACCAAAGGAAGCACGAGCATCACCATGATTGGCATGGCTATGATGATCTTCGGAATCAGCGGATTTCGCTTCATCAGCTTTATCTCCTTGATCAGGAGGGCTTTCAGTATTCTTGGGTTCATTTGGTGGAGGATTTGAATTTTGCAATAGATGCTGCAAGCAATACAATGGTCATGATGAGGAGTATAAGGACATCTTTAAGGATGTAGCTTAAGGCGAGATGCTGAACCATCAGCTTGCGCATAGCCTCTATGTACCAGCGCGCCGGGATGATGTTGGATATCCATTGAAGGACAACAGGCATATTATCGACCGGAAATATCATACCGGAAAGCATTATGACCGGCAGCATGAACATGACTGCCGACACTATCAATGCCGTAAGCTGGGTATCGACAACGGTAGAGACCATAAGTCCGATGGAAAGGGAGAGGATGATGTAGAGCAACGACACTGCAATCACGCTGATGACACTTGAAGAAACCGGGAGACCGAGGACCGTATATGCCATCAGGAGCATCACTGTAAGGATCACGCATGAAAGCAGGAAATACGGGACGAGTTTGCCGAGGATGATCGTCCGGGGTTTTACCGGAGACACAAGCAAGAGGCTCATGGTTCCGGTCTCCTTCTCGCGCACGATAGATACGGATGTCATTATGGCGCATATCAGTATGAAGATCATGCCGAGAATACCCGGGACAAAATTGTAGGCGCTCTTCAGCTGCGGATTATAGAGAGTTGACGTAAGGATAGGACTCTTTGCCGATGTGCCATTGATCACACCGCGAATATATGCCGTTGCGGTCTGAGCGGTGTTAGTGTTTGACGCATCCACTACAATCTGCGATTTAAGCAACCCCTCTTCGTTCCTTAGAAAAAGGGCTGCATCTGTCTTGCCTGAACGCAAGAGCATATCGACGTCTTCAGGTGCGGTGAGTCCTTGGAACGTGAAATAGTCGTTCACACTCAGACGCTGAAGAATACCGCGTGTCTCATCGGTGAATTGATCCACCACCGCCACTACCCTGACGTCGTTGACCTCAGTGGAAATAGCGAAGCCGAAAAGCAGGAGGAGCACTATCGGCATAAGCAACGTTATCACCATAGTTCGCGGATCGCGGACTATGTGCAGCGCCTCCTTTCTGACCAATGACTTAAATATTGACATCTTACTGAAGAGTTAAGGGTGAAGAGTTAAGGGTTAAAGGATTTAATCTCCTCGTTGGGCGTTTTGGGCTACGATACGGAATACCTCGTCGATCGTGGCCGCGTGATACTTTTCCTTAAGATCCGCCGGAGAGTCAAGAGCGCTTATCTTTCCATCAACCATTATGGATATGCGGTTGCAGTATTCGGCCTCGTCAAGATAATGGGTGGTGACGAATACCGTCATCCCTTCGGAGGAGGCTTTATAGATTAATTCCCAGAACTTACTGCGCGTCACAGGATCTACCCCACCGGTTGGTTCGTCAAGAAACACCACCTCCGGTTTGTGGATAGTAGCTACTGCAAACGCAAGCTTCTGTCTCCAGCCCACGGGAATATCCTTCACGTAGGCACGCCGCATATCCTGCATGCCGAGTTCTTTAAAAAGACGTTCAGAGGCCTCTCTGATCTGTCGGGAGGTCATACCGTAGATCGTGGAGAAAAGTCGGATATTTTCCTCTACAGTAAGGCCTGAATAAAGCGAGAATTTCTGGCTCATATAGCCGATTCTATGCTTGATGGCTTCTGCCTGGGTTATGATATCACAACCGGCAACATTACCGTCGCCGGACGTAGGGACACTGAGTCCGCAAAGCATACGCATCGCGGTGGTCTTCCCGGCTCCGTTGGCACCTAAGAATCCGAATATCTCCCCCTTGGAGACATCAAACGATATGTGGTCGACGGCTGTAAAGGAGCCGAAGCGTTTGGTAAGATTCCTAACCGATATCGCATTTCCCTTATCCATAGTCATCGTGTAAGCTTTATGAATAAATCCTCTATATCTCCTTGGGCCGGATAAACCCTAACATCTTCAAGTCCTTCAGACTGAAGCTTCTGACAGACGGCAACCTGATCAAAGCCTTTTCGACCCACAACGTGCAGAGTCGCACCAAATGTATAGCAATCATCCACCTCCGGCAATTGCCTGAGCCTTGTAAGTAGCTCAAACATACGGTAAGCTGAAGCGTTGTAAAGGTTTTCATCCAGTCCGGCCACCAACCCTTCCGGAGTGTTTACCCTCAGTATCTTACCTTTGTCGATTAACGCTATCCTTTCGCAACGAGTGGCCTCGTCCATATACGAAGTAGAGACAAGTATGGTGATTCCTTTCTCGCGCAGGGTGGAGAGCATATCCCAGAACTCACTGCGCGACACAGCGTCGACTCCCGTTGTCGGTTCATCGAGAAGGAGTATCCTCGGTCTGTGGATAAGGGCGCAGCTCAATGCGAGCTTCTGCTTCATACCTCCTGACAACGCTCCAGCCTTTCTATCTGGGAAACGTTCGAGCTGGGCGAATACAGGAGCGATGATATCATAGTTCTCCTTTATCGAGACTCCGAAGAGGGAAGCGAAAAACTGTAAGTTTTCCGAAACGGTCAGATCCTGATAAAGGGAGAATCTTTCCGGCATATAGCCTATCATGGTGCGTAGCCTCGAATAATCCTTTACTGTGTCAAGACCGCATACGGCAGCTGTTCCCGAGTCCGGTGCGGTCAATGTGGCAAGAATCCTATAGAGGGTACTCTTGCCGGCTCCATCGGGACCGATAAGTCCGAACATCTCCCCCTCCGCCACGTCGAAACCGACATTGTCAAGAGCCGTCAGGTCGCCGTAACGTTTTGTGACCCCTGTGATCTCTATAGCGGGACTCATAGCCTTACCTCTCCGTATTGACCGAGCTTCAGACGGCCATCGTTCCTGACGGCGATCTTGACGGCATACACGAGATTAGCCCTGCTGTCGCTGGTCTGAATCGATTT
>JAIECF010000185.1 GCA_029068655.1 Muribaculaceae bacterium
TAAGATGATCAATAAAATCTAACCGTAAAAATTGAGTTATCGAAAATAATTATTAACTTTGCGTAGCGAAAGCATATATTCTTCAAAACTACAGCATGAATAAAATTGATTTCCTAAAATACAATTTGTTGAAAGGCACACTCTCTCTGGTTGCTAAGATGCCTCTTAGTTTGCTTTATCCATTAAGCACCTTCACGGCGTGGACTCTACGGGACATCGTGGGTTATAGAAAGAAAGTCGTAGAAGACAATCTCAAGCGTGCATTTCCTGATGCCTCAGAAAAAGAACATAAGCAATGGACAAAACAATTTTATCGGTATCTTTGTGACACATTTATTGAAGCTGCCAAGCTGATGGACATTTCAGATAAGGAAATTGACCGGAGAGTTAAAGTATTCAATGCTGATTTAGTTGACAAAGCCATAGCTGATGGGCAGTCAGTAGTATTATTTCTGGGTCACTACGGCAACTGGGAGTGGGTACCTGCTATTGTAAGGCACTTTCATAATGAGGCTGAGATGGTGCAAATCTATCATCCTCTGCGAGATAAAGCTTTCGATAAGTTAATGCTCAAAATTAGATCACGTTTCGGGTCTGAATCCATTCCTATGGCGAATACCTACCGACGGTTAGTAGAGCTGGAACGTGGAGGAGGACACTTTGTTGCAGGATTCATTAGCGACCAGCGTCCTCACGGACATCATTCCGATAATTGGACTGAATTTCTGGGCATCGAGACAGACTATATCACAGGCGGGGAGATAATTGGAAATAGATTGAAATGCCGCTACATTTATCTTGACGTGGAGCCTTCAGGACGAGGACATTACAAACTTACGTTCAAGGATATTAACCCGATGGACGATGGCAAAGAATTTCCATACACTCGTTCTTATCTTAATCTTCTGCAGGAAACAATAAGGAGAAATCCACCTTATTGGTTATGGAGCCATAAAAGATTTAGTCATAGCCATCAGTAATATCCCTTCCGAATGAGAAGTAGAGTGTCAGACATAAAATGAGAGGGCCGGCAATGCGGGCCCTCTCATCTTATTGAGTAGATCAGTCAGTTAGAAATAATAGACGATAGTAGTGACTGAGGCAGGATCGATGAAGACCTTATCGTTGAGATTGAATCGCTCCTGCTTTAGATTCTTCTCTGCTGTCGTAGTATATGTAAAGACTGCCTTTGCACCTTCCGGATGAGTCATATCTACCGTCACGCCATTTGTCTTGTCATAATTGGTCAGCACCACTACCAACTGAGATCCATCGGCTGCGATATATGCAGAACCGAAGAAATCCTTGCTTTCGTCAAGTGTAAGGCCTACACGCTTGAAACCGGGACGTACGAATAGACTGTAATTGCCGAGTACCCATAGATTGGGGTTGGCAGCTACACTACCTCCGTTCTTGAAGTCATCGCTATATTCTCCGCCTTTCGGAGTTGTCTTGATCAACTCAAACCTGTTTTTCTGTCCCCAACGTTCCACTGACATTGCTGTCCAATAGCTCCATGAAGCACACCCGGCAACAGTGATGTCGTTGTGGATCACGCGACTCATATATTGTGCGATGTCAAATTCAGTCGCGTTGTCGTAGTTACCGTCAAGTTCAGCCGGAGCATCCCCAAGCATAGACCATTCGGTCTGATAAACCTTAAGGTTACGTGCCTTTGCTGCATTAGCAACCTGCTGGCGTACGCTGCGCATTCCGGTCCAAGTACCTTCAGTCCAGTAGCTATGTCCGCAGATGATATTGTCAAGACGCTTGATGTCTCCAACATATGCACTTGAAGAGGGATCATAGAAGGCGTTGATAGTGTTGGATCTTGCATTGTTACCACTGTAAAGTTCAGTCCATGCTCCGGCCTCCGCAATCAGGATATATGTCTGGAGATCGCGTTCTGTAAGGGCCTTGTCAAGTTCCTTCACGAGTTTGGCTATTTCAGTGTTTTGCCATCCTGAACCTTCCTGATTGGCCATACCGCTTTCTGACACCCCCCAGTCATACTGTGGTTCATTCACAGGGGAGATATGGGAGATATTATAGCCAGCTTCTGTGAAATGCTTTGCTACTTCAGCCATGTAAGCAGCATACTGAGCATAGCCTTCCTCCTTCAGATTGCCATGGGCACCATTGTCGGAATATCCCATTCCATTGAGTGTATACTGTACGAGAGGGGAGTTGCTGAATAAAACGAAATTCTCGCACCCCATGTTCTTTGCCTGCTCCATGAAGTAACGCTGGCCCGCACAGCTGTTCCAGTTGTATGATCCGGTTGCCAGATAGCTCTGTGCACGGTTATTGGCAGCCATATTACTCTCATCACCCTGCTCCTCAGTTCCTGCTCCAAGATTTACACGCCACATCGATAGGCCAATACCTTGAGGTTGACCATCGGATGAGATGTTCTGCGAGAAGAGAAGTTGAGCTATTTCGTTACGGTTGTCTGTCCAGTATTGCCCGATCTGGTTGGGAAGCCAGCAGTCTGATGCGGCAAAACCTTCCATCTCTTGAAAGACGGTGGAAATATTGACAGTTACCTTCTGGCTTGTAAGAGGGAAGTTGGCTTTAGGCGAAGTGACATCGTCGTTTTCACTGAAGCTCGGACGATCCGGACCTTCGCTTCCTACAGGGTGCTTTGTAGACACTCCGTGTGGCTCGTCGCTACAGGCGGCAAGCATTAAAGCCGCCGCCCCGCAGAGAGCATATGTCAATAGTTTATTATTCATATATATTATTTAATATTTATCACAAATCGCCTCTCCGAGGCTACTGAGATTGTTTACTATTGCCCCAGGCTGAAGCCTGGGGTTTTCTTCATTATAATAGCTCTCCGAGCTGAATCAGTTCCAGCCTGAATTCTGCTTGATGGCCCCGTTGGAATGTTCTACCTCATAGTTAGGAATAGGGAAGAGCATGTCACGGTCTTCACGGAAACGATAGCCCTTGTCACTCGGTTCACCCTGGTTCCATTTCTCATACATGTCGGCATCATCACCTGTATTGTACTTCACGAAGCTTCCGTCAGGACCCATGACATTGCATATCATCTTCTTTCCGTTTGCGCAATCCCAGCGGCGAAGGTCATAGAGACGACACTGTTCGTGGGCAAGCTCAAGACGGCGTTCTGCACGTATAGCGTCACGCAGAGCTGTTCCTGTAGCAGTCACATCGGGGAGATTGACTCGCGTACGGACCTTGTTGAGTGCCCATTGCCCCTGTCCGTCGTCGCCTGTCTCGGCACAAGCCTCGGCATACATCAGAAGAACATCGGCATAGCGCAGCACACGATGATTGAGCGGAATTTTATCAATATTATAGATTTCAGGACGGTCTTCCAAAGGGACAAAATACTTTCTGATGATTCGAGCCGATTTATGCTGAGCAGGGTCAATGATATATCCCCGGTAATAGTCGGTAGATGTCCATCCGAATTTTTCGATATAATCCTTATATTTGGCATCATTTACGCCACACACCTGTGAGTTATTTGCCACGAACTTTGAGAATTGATTTTCACCGGCTATCTCAGTACACATCGTCTTGATAATTGTCCAGCGTAGGCGCTCCGTATCGCCTGCGGCGATGAAAGCGTTCTCCAGATCAGAGGTGGGCTGTCCCCAACTCCAGCCGTCTCCTACACCGTTGCGGCATCCTGTAACGACAGTAAGTGACCCTCCAAGAGCATAAGTGTCGCCACCATAGGTCTGCTGCACCTCAAAAAGGCTTTCAGCACTGTTGTTTGACTTAACGCTCCATACATCGCCGAAGTTATCGAGTAGACGATATTCTCCTGAATCGATGATGGTCTTGAGTGTAGCTTTAGCTTCTGCCCATTTTGCCTGATAGAGCTGAGCTTTACCGAGAATGCCGAGTGCAGCTCCTTTTGTCACTCTACCCATGTCTGCAGCTGCAAGCTGTGAGCGCTCCGGAAGATCAGGAATAGCGAGATTGATTTCATCTTCAATAAACTTATAGCATTCCTCCTGAGTGGAACGTTCCTTGCCGGCTCCCGTGCTTGCATACTCCGTCATGATAGGTACACCACCGAAGTTTCTTACAAGATCAAAGTAAAAGAAAGCGCGAAGAAAGCGAATTTCAGCAAGGCGACGCTTCTTAAGGTTTTCATCCATTGTAACGTTGGGGATTCTTTCAAGTCCAAGGTTACATGTAGTGATGCCTTGGTAACGCGCACCCCAGAAGTTCTGTATGATTCCGTTCATATTGCCGTTTGGCAAATAGTGGGAAAGCTCCTGATATCCATCGTCCTGAGTGGTGTTGCCATCCCAGAGGTCGTCAGTACACATATCAGAAAGTAGCCATGTATTGTATACCTGCCACCATCCACCACCTTTGGCGATCTGAAAATAGCATCCACCCACATATGTCTCTACTTCCTCCGGAGTTGAAAAGTAGGTATCGAGGTTTTCCTGTCCGCGCACCTCCTGATCAAGGAAATCGTTGCAGGAAGTGAATGCCCCGAGGCCGGCTACCGCAACAAGCGCATATATTGTCTTTTTCATTTTTCTATAATGATGTTTCATGTGAAGTATTAAGGTCAGAACTTGAAGTCAACCCCGAAGAGATAGGTCTGTGGAGTCGGATATTTAGCATTTCCTATACCCTTCTCAATTACGCTACCGTCATAGAATGGACGCTCCGGGTCCATACCGGTGTATTTCGTGATAGTGAAGAGATTTTGTGCGGAGAAATAAAGGCGGAGGTTATAATCACCGAGCCATTTCTTCGGGAGTGTATATCCAAGGGTGATGAGCTTGCAGCGTAGATAGCTGCCATCTTCAACATAGAAGCTTGACACGCGACCATAGTTCTGGTTGAGATCGTTGTAAGAAAGACGCGGAATATCATTACTTGTACCCTCGCCATGCCATGCTTTCGCAAGTGTTCCGCGATATACGTTCTGGCCGCCGCCACCCGAGTAACGTTTCTTCTCAAGGTTGAAGACATCATTGCCATATGTTCCATAGAAGTTAGCGATGAAATCCCATCCCTTCCAGTTAAGTCCGATATTGAAACCGATCATGAAATCGGGGTAAGGGTTACCTATATAAGACTTGTCCGAATCATTGAGTACACCATCGTGATTAAGGTCTTTGAAGCGGATATCACCGGGTTGTGCGTCAGGCTGCAGAAGCGTGCCGTGTTCATCGGTATGGGCATAGACTTCCTCCCAATTCTGGAAAAGTCCGTCTGCTGTATAACCATAAAATCTTGAGATAAGTTGCCCGTCTTCGTTACGGATAATGCTTTCATTGAGACCACCGCCGGTGAGAACCGGTCCGTCACCTGAGAACTTTATGGCCTTGTTGCGAACGCCTGAGAGCTGAACCCCCACGTCATAACCGAAGTCTCCGGCTGTATCACGCCAGCTGAGTGAGAGTTCCCAACCGCGTGCTCTCATCTCACCGATGTTCTGGGTGATAGCACCCATCCATGCAGGATTGCCTGCGATAAGCAGACCTTGAGCCGCGTACAGCATATCGTGACTGTTTTTCTGATAAAGATCGAAGGTAAGGTTAAGTCTATTACGGAGGAATGTAGCGTCGATACCGAAATCATAGTCTTCGACCGTCTCCCAACGGAGGAATGGGTTGCCCATCTGTCCTACTATAGTTGATGGGAAACGAGTGGAGTTGAACACATAGTTCACACCATTGTCCATGGTAGAGAGGAAAAGACCGGGATTGATATTCTGGTTGCCGACCTTACCCCAGCCGAGACGGATCTTAGCCTGATCAAGCCATCCGCGAGTACTTTCCATGAATGCCTCTTCAGAAAGACGCCATGCAAGTGAAACGGAGGGGAATGTAGCCCACTTGTTACCCTGCGGGAAACGGGAGCTGCCGTCGTATCGGATGGAAGCGGTCAGGTAGTAGCGGTTGTCGAAGTTATACATCACACGTCCAAGTACAGATGCAAGAGTCTGGTAGGAAGTTCCGCCGTCAGCGAACTGGTCGCCTGTTCCGGCACCCACCTCGTGAAGAAGGCTGCTGTTGCCGGGGATGTCCTGACGGGATGCGTTGGCCTTATAGTTGGCATAGCGCTCAGCCGTGAAACCTGCCATCAACGTAAGATTGTGCTTCTCAGCGAACGTATCCATATATGTAGCCGTGTTGGTCCAGCTCCAGTTAAGCTGATCGCTGTAGTTACGGTATGCACTGTCTTTAGCGTTCTGCTCGAGGGCGTCGATATGGAAAGCATAATCATAACCGTCGCTACGCTGATACCACAGGTTGGCACCAAACTGCGTGCGGAGAGTTAGCTGTCTGATAGGCTGGATCTGGAGATATGGATTCATCAAAAGCTGAAACTTCGTAGAGTGGTTGTCCATACGCGCCAGTGATGCCACAGGATTCCATTCCTGGTTGTTGTATGAGCGCTGGAAGTCATTCATCGGATTGGCGGGATCCCATTCAGATTCCGGACGATAGACCGGAGTCGTCGGGTCCATGCCCATTGCGGCTGAGAAGAGCTCGGGAGCGGATTCCCAGCTTTCAAGGTTGGGAGCGAGATCAAGACCGGCTTTCAGCCAGTTTGTGAAGTTGTATTCTGTGTTGAGTCGTACATTCATCTTGTCCCAGTAGCCACCCTTAAACTGCGAATTATTGCGATAGTAACCGGCAGACAGGCTATATACGTATTTATCATTACCGCCACGTACGCTCAAAGAATAATTCTGTACAAGTGCAGTCTTGTCAACAACAAGTTTCCACCAGTCAGTGCTGTCAACTTCACCGTAATCCACGTAAGGTGAGTTCCAGGGAGCGACACGTCCGTCGTTCTCATAGCGGGCGTAGAACACTTTCTCATACTCATCTGCCCATGCGATACTTGGCTTAGGAATGTATTGCCAGCCTGCGGAAGCAGAGAAGTCGACATGGGTGGCGCCTGACTTACCTTTCTTTGTCGTGATGATGATTACACCGTTGGACGCTCGCGTACCGTAGATTGCCGAAGCGGACGCATCCTTAAGTACTTCCATACTTTCGATATCATTGTTGTTGAGGAAGTTGATGTTATCCGTATTCAAAGGCACACCATCGACTACATAAAGAGGGGCTGTTCCATTGACAGAAGTGACACCGCGGATCATGACAGCCGGGTTGGAACCCGGGCCACCACCGGATACTACCTGAACGCCGGGTACACGTCCCTGGATAGCGTCCATCGCATTGCCGGAAACCATCTCATTGAGTTCCGAACCTTTTATAGTGGAAATAGAGGAAGTAAGATCGCTTTTCTTAGCAACGCCATAACCGACAACAACGAGTTCGTCGAGAGAAGTTGAACTTTCAGAGAGTTGAACATTGATGACGTTCTGACCTTTCACAGGAATTATAGCCTGTTGATAGCCGACATAATTGAATACGAGGGTTGCATTTGCAGGAACATCAGTCAACGTATAGTTACCGTCGAAGTCTGTAGCAGTTCCCTTGCTTGTACCCTGAACAAGTACTGTTGCGCCGATCAGGGGCTCACCGTCTTCTTTAGAAGAGACCACGCCTGTCACTGTCAGGTTTTGAGCCCATGCGGAGAGACCTAACAGAGCGACGAGCATCGTCAATAGGTATTTTTTCATGATGATTGTCTAATTTTGGTAATTCGTAATTCATTATGCATTGAAGGGATTAGTTTTGCGGAACGAGACGCGCCCTTTCAGTATGGGCGTCAAATATGAGCTTGAATGTGCCTCCACGCTCTATACTCTTCATGTCTACCCAATTGTCGGGTACAAACTCCTTGCGGTATGACTCGTCGCCCCATTTGTCAAGATCGACGGCACCACCGTATTTCCACTGGAAATAGTCGTTATTGCCTGTATAGTGTGAGTTGTCGGGATGAACGTTGCCGTAATACATAAACTTGCCCGGATCCGCACTGTCGTCTACACGCCATGCAACGAAATTCCACCATCCGTGGCTGTGCCAGTTGTGTAGTACAAAGTGTAGGTCATCACCTTTCGAAAGTTTCCAGTCTTCATATACATAGATGTGTGGATTCTTAGCATCCTGAGTCATCTTCATGACCTCACCAGGGCCATCGCTCATAGGGCCGAAATAGAATTCCTGCCACCATGGCTCGTTGCTCCAGTCCCACCATGTATTGAGGTCATCTCCTCCGAAATGCATGTGCATTACAGGATCGATGGCAGAATCCACTGAATATGCTTCTGTTGAGTACGTACCATTGAACGTATCGAAGCTAATCAGATAATATGTATTGGCCTGGCTGAGCTTTATACGGTTCACTTCATCGGGATTATCTCCGAGCACAGAAGCGTTATCCTTTGAAGGAGCGAAGCAGAGAGGCCCAAAAGATCCTTTCTGTCCGAGAAGGCATACTTCTGTTCCAGCCTTTTCATTATAATATCTGATCTCATATTTGTACGGGCCAACGTGATCGCAGAGCACAGGCACTCCGAAAATATCTGAATTCAGATCATCTTCATTTTCCACATCACAAAGCCACATCTTCTCCATATCCTGGAGTTCCTGTACCTTAACGAGCGATGTGAAGGTAGCTGAGTGGGCGGCTTCGTTTGCCTCCTTGTCATAAGCTGTTACGGTAGCAAGAAGGTTGGCCTGTTTGCTCGGAAGGATGAGATTCTCCGAGAAGTCCAGTTTGGCGGTTCCGTTACCTTCAACTCTACGGGGGAAGCCCTCTACAGGTTTTGGAGATTCTTCTCCTTCTGTGATATCCACCACATCGATATCAACGTAGTCTACCACACGGTTGTCAGCTACACTGAACTTAAGGTTGAAACTGGTTTTCTCCTTGATAAGTACTATGACTTCGGAATCAGGACTCGTTGTGAAGTAGGGGGCAGTCCAGTCTGCGTCAAGTGTCACGCGTAGGTTCTGCATCTCCTTTCTGCCACCGACATCTGTGATGGTGATCTCCACATTGAAATCTTCTCCCTCCTGATTTTCCTGAATCTTGAAAGCATAGTCAAGATCATACTCTTTAAGAGGCTCGCCATAGATCTCAATGATATTGATCTTTTTGTTGAGTTGAAGTTCGTGGCACACGAGATCAATGGAGGCGATGCCGTCTTTGTCTGTCACTTTACCTGCGATCTTTATAGATCTTCCGACTTCAGTACGTTCATGCGACGTGGTTAGTGTCAGACCGGGAACACCCCCGTCAACATCTTTCCACTCGTTGTCGTTGCTGCAGGCCGTCAGGGCCAGAAGCGCAGGCAGTCCTATAAAGGATGCCCTGCGACATTTCGTGATTAGGTTCATTTGTTAGTTATTTAAATTAGGTTAAAGTATAAATATTTCTCTTAGATAAGT
>JAIECF010000186.1 GCA_029068655.1 Muribaculaceae bacterium
CTGTTCTTTTGATGATGATTTTCTTTGCTCCGTCATTTTCAACAAATTATCTTGATTTTTTCATGCGGAAGCCCTGCTAATAGGCAACATTCTGGCGTTCAGGTAGTTGAGACTAAAGTTGCTGCACCTACTTTTGAGACTGACCAATTGCTTTCTGTATTTACCGTAACCGCAAGAGTTGTTCATGCTGTCTATGGTGAAGGGGTAATTGTTGGCATAAAGAAAAAGTGGGAAGATATTCATGAAATCGAGGTGCAATTTGATAATTGATCCAAAAGCACGCTGCACCTCGAGGTTGTAGTACGGATGGGAATGCTTCATTTGCATAATTCATAATGCTATACATCTTGTGTAATCCCTTGGAGAGTGTAGCTCCGGAATATATCCTCGCACTTGACAGTAGCATTTAACTACAGAAAGGAAGCTGTTAATGCAAGACAAACCGATCATAGACCGTGATACTTTCCGCACCATAAAGAAGCTGTCCCATGAGGAGTTGAAGACTTTCCTGATGCGATATGCCGAGGGTCTTAGAGAGCAAGAAACCACGCCTGACCTTTGATAAGTGGGCAGAGGAGATCATGTAGCTTATAGATGGCATCTGGGAGTATGAGATTATATATGAACTTCCACAACTTCTCATCAACACATAGTTGATTGCAAAATCTGGGATTATCGGTTAAACTGTATTACAGGAGGTGATCTAAATGGATCTTAATAAAACAGGAAGGCTGATCTCAAAGAAGAGAAAAGCCCTAAACCTGACACTGGGGCAGTTATCGGAAATGCTGGGCGTGACACCACAGGCGGTGCATCTTTGGGAATCGGGGCAAAGATATCCTGATGCTTCTTCTCAGATAATGATTCATAAGGTGCTTGGCTTGAATCCGGTGGAATTGATTACAGGACTGGAAATGTTTGATGAGGAATTGAAGAAAGGTATTAGTTCCTACATGGGCAGAATTGATGAGAAGGTGTTCGTTGCAGGTAATATGCAGGATTCGGATGGAAATGAAGAATACATAGATCTTTCGGATTTTCTGGTTGTGACAGCAGATAAAGACGGAAATCCTTCTGACAAATGGATTCCCTTTACCGACTACTACAACGTGGAGCCACTGAAGGAAAAGGGACATGAGCGTTCTGATACTCCAAAGATGCCATACGATCCAACAAAGATTTACTTGAATCATGGACACAGCATCTTGACTTTCTCTGTCGAGCTGCTGGAGAAAATGGGAAACCCATTATATTTCAACATACGTCATGATCGAATCAGAGGGAATCTGTTAATCGTGTTTGAAGATAGAATGGGCGAAAATAGCTTTGATATCCCTGAGAAGGTTTACAATGGGAAGTGGAAAGGCATTCATGTCCACGGTGGAGAATTCGGACACGCTCTGTGCGTTGAAATGGGAGTGTGTCATTATTTGGATCTGTTAGAGATCACACCGGAAATTGACATGAATAATAATATCGTGGCTATTTCTCTTGATGAAGTGAAGCGATCCACTGCTAATATTGAGTATTCAGAAGTGGCAATATGATGAGTTAGCTGAGGAAGAAGTGATCGATGAGGAGTGAAAACGGAGTGTGATCGTGATGAGAAGAGTTCTCGCAAAATCAGTTCACGGAGCATTTGGCTATATTATGGAGCATTACTATCCATTTGGCATGGTCGACGAAATCGAAGTAGGCAGCACATTTTTCAGATGGAAAAAATATTGATAAGCCGGAGGCGATTTTATGAGAGTACTATTTCATGAAGTTTATCTTTTGAATCGCGGCAGCAGATCAACAGAACAGCCTGATAACGTGACAACTCTGCAATGCGATATCAATGACGAAGAAGAGGTCAACAGAGTAATTGACGGAATGACCTTCGATGCCATAGGCGAATTTATCGGCTTTACCGTTGCACAGGTTCAATGTGACGTCCGCCTGTTTCAGGGCAGAACAAAACAATATCTCTATATCAGTTCTGCATCAGCCTATCAAAAACCTCTTTCTGACCCTGTCATTAGGGAAAGTACGCCGCTTGCCAATCCATATTGGCAGTATTCCAGAGACAAAATCGAATGCGAAGAATATCTGATTAAGCAGTATCGAGAGAACGGATTTCCGATTACCATTGTCCGTCCCAGCCATACCTACGATGAGCGCAGCGTTCCACTTGGCGTTCATGGAAAAGCAGGAAGCTGGCAGGTACTGAAACGCATGATCGAGGGGAAGCCCGTTATCATTCACGGAGACGGTACTTCGTTATGGACATTGACACATAACAGTAATTTTGCAAAGGGATATTGCGGACTTGTGGGCAATATTCATGCAATCGGACAGGCGTTTCATATCACTTCCGATGAATCTCTGACGTGGAATCAAATTTATCAGATCATTGCCGATTTTCTTGGCGTTGAGCTGAAAGTGGTACATATTCCATCGGATTTCCTTGCATCCGTCAGCGATTATGACTTGACAGGCAGTTTGATCGGGGATAAGGCAAATTCCGTTATATTCGATAACAGCAAGCTGAAACGTGCAGTGCCTGATTTCACGGCGACAGTCCGTGCAGATCAGGGCATTCGTTCTACAATACAGAATATTTTATCGCATCCGGAATTGCAGCGTGAAGACGCTGAATTTGACCGCTGGTGTGACAAGGTTATAGGCAAATTTGAAAAAATTAGGGAGGAGCTGATACATGAATAACTTTCAATTTCACAGCCCCACTAAATTCGTATTTGGTAAGGGCAAGGAAAACAAAACGGGATATTATGTCAAAAAGTACGGCGGTATGAATGTCCTGCTGCACTACGGCGGAGGTTCAGCCGTCCGCAGCGGTCTGCTTGACAGGGTGAAGCGATCGCTGGATGAGGAAAATATCGCATACACAGAGCTTGGCGGAGTACAGCCGAATCCGATAGATACGCTTGTTTATAAAGGAATAGAGATTTGCCGTCAAAAGAAAATTGATTTTATCCTCGCAATCGGAGGCGGTTCTGTCATTGACTCCGCTAAGGCTATCGCTATGGGTGTTCCTTATGAGGGTGATTTCTGGGACTTTTATTGCGAAAAGAGTCCGCAGGCAGCTTTGCCAGTCGCAACTGTTCTGACTATCGCAGCAGCCGGAAGTGAAGGTTCAGGAGATTCCGTCATCACCAAAGTTGACGGCGGACTGAAACGGGGAGCTGGCTCTGACCTCATTCGCCTGAAATTCTCCATCATGAATCCGGAGCTGACCTGTACCTTGCCTGCATATCAGACTGCCTGTGGTGCGACTTATATTATGGCTCACGTATTTGAACGGTATTTTACAAATACAACAGAGGTCGAGATTACTGACAGGCTTTGTGAAGCGGTGCTACTGACGATGATAAAGGAAACGCCCCGTGTAATCGCTGACCCCACAAATTACGAAGCAAGAGCCAATATTATGTGGGCAGGAACAGTTGCACACACGAATATTGTCGGGGTAGGCAGAGAGCAGGACTGGAACAGTCACGGATTCGAGCATGAGCTGTCCGCACTCTATGACTGCGCACATGAAGCAGGGCTTGCAGTCATTATGCCTTCGTGGATGGAGTTTGTATACAAGCATAATGTCTTGCGGTTTACACAGGCTGCGGTTCGTGTATGGGGCTGTCAGATGGATTTTGAGAAGCCGGAAAATACAGCAAAAGAGGGGATTATGCGATTCCGCAGTTTTCTGAAAAGCATTGGTATGCCGCTGACCTTTGCCGAACTTGGTGCAAGAGAAGAGGATATTCCGCTGCTTGTCGAAAAATTCGGAATCGGCGACGGCAAAACAGGCGGATTTGTGAAATTATCGAGTGGTGATATTGAACAGATTTATCGTATTGCTGTAAATCCGAGAA
>JAIECF010000187.1 GCA_029068655.1 Muribaculaceae bacterium
TAATAATTTTTTCATTACGATATGTCAACTGAGGTTAACAAGCGTGAATTTATTATAAATTTAACACTTTTAGAACACTATTTTTTCTCTATAGAAAATCATTTTTCTCACTTTATCAACGCATGGCATCTATCCATCCGGGAATCAACGGAGAAGGTGCAGTGCGGTCAAGTATTTCTACCACTACTGATGTGTGTCCATGGTCGAGAGCATACAGATCTGTATCGGGATTATCCGGCTCATCATTGATCATATGGCCTGAAAGCATGAAGAAAGTACGCCCCATAGGATCCTCATATTTCTTATACTCCTCACTCCAGTGGGCCTTACATTCTCGGCATATAGATATAGGAGCATCCACGACACCGGCAGGCACATTGACATTGATGAATGTTCCAACAGGCATACCGAGCTCAAGCATCTTGGGGATGATAGCGTCTACAACCGGACGAACTGCTGAGAAATCAGCATCCGGATCATGGGTAGTCAGAGAAAAGCCTATGGAGGGGACACCCCATGAGCAGCCTTCCTGTACAGCCCCCATTGTACCGCTATATACCACATTGACTGCGGCATTACTGCCATGATTTATACCGGCCACGACCAGATCAGGAGTTCTACCGTCAAGAACCGAGTAGCATGAGATCTTAACGCAGTCGACCGGCGTGCCATTACAGCTGTAGAGCTTCGTGCCTTCTACCGGACTCTTCTCTTCCATGATACGCAGTGGCGCATCGAAAGTAAGGGCCATCGACTGACCGCTGCGACCCTGGTCAGGACATACCGCCACGACCTCTCCGTAAGGTGCAAGCATAGCCATGAGTTCCCTCACTCCTTTCGCCATATAGCCATCGTCATTGCTTACAAGTATAAGTTTTTTCATAATTGTCAATTTTAGTTTTTCTATTTTCTATTATATCAGGAAAGCGATTTAAACCTCTATCTTAAGAAAGGCAGGTAGCGGTCGATAACTATACATCGATCAGCTCCCGGAAGAGTGGAGAGAACATCCCTTTCGGGATAGACCACATAGTTTTTCCTCATCTTCCGGAAGTCAGAATGAGCTTTCAGAATCGCTTTGGCATTTGCGAAATCCAATTTAGCGACATACATAAAAAACGCGAGGGTATCCATCAGACGCCTCTTAAAAAGGACCATTTTGCCTTTCTTGCGAGGAAGATTCTTATGCAGGAGCAGAAGATTGTTACGGAAATTGAGATATGTCTTCTTAGGATTACCCTGCTCAAGGGATGCCCCTCCGAGATGATAGACATGCGACTCAGGGACGACGCACACCCGGTAGCCTAAACTGTGGATTCTGCAACAAAGGTCGATCTCTTCCATGTGGGCAAAAAACAATTCATCAAGTCCCCCGGCCTCCAAAAATACATCTCGCCTCACCATCAACGCTGCCCCTGAAGCCCATGCAATATCTTCCGGACCCGTATCATACTGATTAAGGTCATATTCGACGAGATCGAACAACCGTCCGCGACAATATGGGTAACCATACTTGTCGAGAAGGCCTCCCGCGGCACCGGCATATTCAAACATGTCTTTCCTTTTATATGAGAGTATCTTCGGCTGACATGCTCCGACTCCCGGATTAGAGTTCATGAATTCTAGCAGAGGACACCACCATCCTGGAGGGGTCTCCACATCCGAATTCAAAAGCACTACGAATTCCGATTCCACCTCTGCGATGGCCTTATTATACCCTCCGGAAAAACCAAGATTCTCATCAAACGTAAGAATCTTGACATTAGGGAACTCTTTACATAACACCTGAAGAGAGTCGTCGGTCGACCCGTTGTCGGCCACGATCACTTCGACTTCAGGACCCCTGGTGTTGGCTATGACAGAGGGGAGGAACTCACGAAGGAGTTTCTCACCATTCCAATTCAGGATTATAACCGATAATATATTGCCGAGAGCCATATATAAGAAATGTGAGGTTTGCGAATGGTCAATCTTGGGAGGATCTCAAGTCAACTGCCGTGCCGCTGAGGGTCTCTGTGTCTGCAAATCCATCTATAAGGGCCGGCGTAATGGTATTATAGAAGGTATTGGAGGCCCTGGCCCGCACGCGAAGATAATTATCGGTATGGCCAAACATAAATCCTTCCTCCTCACTGTCCGGATGTTCCCAAAGCACGGGGCGCTCCGTACCGAAAAAACGGCGGGAAAAAGAACGGAGCTTTTCATCGCTCAGCTTCGTCAGCATAGCCACCCGACGGTGCTTCTCCTGCTGGCTCACCTGATAGTCAATGCCGAGGGCTTTTGTCCCAGGGCGTTCTGAATAGGGAAAAACGTGATAGCGGCTCACTGGGAGCGCCTCCGCGTAACCATAACTCCTCTCCCATTCCTTCTCAGTCTCTCCACGCGCCCCCGCTATGATGTCGACTCCAATGAATGCATCAGGCATAAGGTCTCGAATCATGTCTATACGGTCTGAGAAGAGGTCAGTACGGTAGCGACGATTCATAAGACGAAGCACCTCATCCGACCCCGACTGAAGCGGAATATGAAAACTTGGCATAAACGCCCGGCTTTCGGCAGCTATCCAACTAACTATTTTCTCAGTGAGAAGATTCGGCTCAATGCTTGATATACGATAACGCTCTATACCCTCCACAGCATCAAGACGCATAAGCAGCTCGAGGAAATCCTCGCCGGTATCCTTACCAAAACAACCTACATTTACACCGGTCAGAACAATCTCCTTTCCTCCGGCGGCGGCCGCTTTCTCAGCCTCTGACACAAGCTCTGCTATACGGCCCGAGCGACTACGTCCACGTGCGAAAGGTATGGTGCAGTAAGTACAGAAATAGTCACACCCATCCTGCACCTTAAGCCAATATCGCGTGCGGTCCCCACGTTCACACGCCCCCCTGAATTCATGGATGTCAAGATAGTCATGCACTTCCACACGGCTTCGGCGATCCTTCTCCCACTGCTCAAGGAAATCCGCGATGCGAAGTTTCTCATCACTGCCGAGTACAATATCCACACCCTCTATGGATGCCACTTCCTGCGGCTTAAGCTGAGCATAGCAACCCGTCACCACCAATGTAGCCTCAGGCCATCGTACACGCAGCCGCCTTATCAGTGAACGGCCTTTCTTGTCGGCTACTTCTGTCACCGAACATGTATTGACCACCACTATATCCGGAATCTCGTCTCGAAGAGCTTTGATTATGCCCCTGCTCGCGAGCTGCATGCCAATTGCAGAGGTCTCCGAGAAATTCAATTTGCATCCAAGTGTGTGATAGGATGCACGAAGTATGTTTGATCCGTCAGTCATAACATGTCACTTTCTAAAAACAAACCATCTCGTCATATCAAAACGCGGAAGAGCTGCGAGTTGGACGTCTGCCTTACGGTCTTCCAAAGTCTCCATGGCATTACCGACTTTGATACCTTTTGCCTCCAAAGCTTCACGCACGGTCCGCAAGGCTATCTGAGGGGTATTGTTGTCTTTCGAGAGATGGCAGAGGAATATATGGTTAAGTCCGGGATTGATAACCTCTGCAAGAAATGCTGCAGTCTGACGGTTATCAAGATGTCCCGAACCGCTTGCAATACGAGCCTTAAGGTATTCGGGATAACGGCCCGTACGCAGCATATGCGCGTCATAGTTCGCCTCAATCATGAGATATGTAGCACGACCCATATAGTAGCGGGCACGATCGGTAACCTCTCCGAGATCGGTAGCTAACACAAACCTGCGCGAATCGAATTCAATAGAAAAGCCCATATTGTCGCTACCATCGTGAGGAACCTCAAACGCCGTAATTTCAAAATCAAGCAACTTGAATGGGATTTCCTTAAATACCGGCACATGATACTCCTTTATACGCTTCGATATAGAGTGTTTACGAAGCATCCCATTGAGTACTCTATTAGTACAGAACAGCTTGAGATGGCGATGATTGCGCAGAAGGGCATACACATACTTGACATGGTCGGAATGATCATGAGTCAACAGCACACCCTTGACATGTTTCATTGAGACACCATTGGCAGCCAATCCACGCTCAAGTTCCTCGGCACGAATCCCGACATCAACTATCAGACCCCCTTCTGCCGAACCAATATAACAGCTGTTACCACTGGAACCACTTCCGAATGAACAGAAGTAAAGAGGTTTGGGTATGGCTGAAGGAGCCTCGCGGTCAGAGGCTGAATCATATGGATTACTCCACTCTTCGAAGGGGAGTTCTGGATGGTCAAAATAAATCTTCTTGCTCATTTCTTCTCGTATCTCCGACGATCGCCTCCTTTTGCCCCGGCATAAATCAGAAAGATGGCGGGACGTTTGTCGTAATCGTATTTCCGTTTTTTCCAATCGGCGGCACGGCAGGTGATCACATCTTCACGCTCCGGATCGGTAATATCACAGGCTACACAAACCATTGAAGAAGGAGACAGAGTCTCGGCGAGAAGTGATACCATACGGTTGTTGCGATACGGAGTCTCGATAAATATCTGGGTCATCTGCCTTAAGGATGATTCAGATTCAAGGCGTTTGAGCACTTTCTTTCGCTCCGCTCCCTCGATAGGCAGATAGCCGTGGAAGGCAAAGCCTTGCCCATTAAAACCGGAAGCCATGAGCGACATGAGGATGGAACTCGGTCCGACAAGAGGAACGACCTTGAGGCCCTCCTTCTGAGCTATTTCAACAGGATGACTACCTGGATCAGCCACCGCAGGACATCCAGCCTCACTCATAACGCCTATCGGATTGCCCAGACGGAGAGGATCAAGCATAGCGCTTACTTCCTCCGGGCCGGTATGACGGTCAAGGACAGAAAAAGTGCACTCAGCTATCGGAAACGCCGGATCTACATGACGGAGATAACGACGCGCGGTGCGAAGATTCTCCACGATAAAATGGCGTAACTGACCTACGATTTCCAGATTTCCGGCTGGAATTGCGTCGGAAACCGGAGCTCCACTGATAGGAACTGGCACAAGATAAAGAGCCGATTGAATTTTCATACTACAAAATTAACAAAATTCCCCGTTTTTTGCTAATTTTGCGGTGAAATGATTGAAGATAAATTTTTACCTGAGGGGTTTAAAGCCCTCATTTGTGATGAAATCGGTGAAAAACGAGCCGAAATCCTGTTTTCCGCACTCTGTAGAGAGCCGGAAACCTCAGTGCGCGTCAACCGTCACAAAGCTCCGAAAGAGCTTCTTTATCCTGATATGACCCCGGTCCCCTGGTGCCATTCCGGCAGCTATCTAATAAAGCGCCCTTCGTTTACCCACAACCCTCTATTGCACGCAGGTGTCTTCTATGTTCAGGATGCCTCGTCGATGATCTACGAATCGATCATAGAGTCTCTTGTAAAGGACGGCTCTCCCATATCGGTATGTGACCTCTGTGCTGCTCCAGGCGGCAAAACAACTGCAATAATGAACGCACTTCCGGATGGAAGCGTAATGTTAGCCAATGAGTTCTCAACCCCTCGATCAAACATTCTGAAGGAAAACCTGAGTAAATACGGCAATCCTGAAGTGATAGTCACCAATGCAGACACATCGCGACTTTCGGAGATGAAGGGAAAGTTTAATATTATAGCCGTCGATGCCCCCTGTTCCGGAGAAGGAATGATGCGAAAGGAGGAAGTCGCGAGAAACCAGTGGAATGAAGGACTAATAAGGCAATGTGCTTCTCTCCAGCGCGAAATCCTCAAGAATGCAGCGGAGATGCTTGCTCCGGGGGGATATCTGATATATTCCACTTGCACTTTCAATACTACGGAAGACGAAGATAACGCAGCATGGATAGCCGACACATTAGGGCTTTTGCCTATAGATACGAACTTTGCCGGGAAAGACGGCATACAATGCCAAGTAAAAGGTGATATCCCTTGCCTGCGCTTTATTCCCGGATTTACACGTGGAGAGGGCCTTTTCCTCTCGGTATTCAGAAAACCAGAGGAAATCTCAGGTAGCTTAAGTACAAGAAGCGCGATAAAAAAGGGGAAGAAAGAGAATGCAGGGAACCATTATAAAACAGACCCCAGGATTCTTGAGATGGCACGCAGCTGGATAAAAGGAGATATGAAGATAATCAACCGCGACGGAAGACTGCTGGCACTCTCTACATCTACTTCCGAGCTACTTGAACAGATACCGAAAGGTGTAAGAATCATCTCGGCAGGGATAGAAATAGGAGAAATAAAGGGGAAAGACCTGATTCCAGCACATGATTTGGCAATGTCGACAGTGATGGCACGTCCTTTTCCCGAGGTAGAGCTGACCAAGGATGAGGCTTTGAGATATCTTTCTAAAGAAGCAATCTCGCTGCCGGCCGAAACGCCCAAAGGATTCGTTACTGCAACATATAATGGATTTCCTATAGGTTTCCTTAAGAATCTCGGCAACCGAGCCAACAACCTCTACCCCGGAGAGTGGAGAATTAGAGTAAAGAGCTCAGAATGACGATCAGAGAGCGAGGCTCACCGTAATTGCAATCAAGGATTACAAAATTTAATTAATCAAGATAAATATCTACAACTGACAACCATACATATGCTTGAAATAAAAAACATCTATAAATCATTCGGGAACCTTCAGGTTCTAAAAGACATCTCGATCTCAATCGGGAAGAGTGAGATCGTTGCTATTGTCGGTCCTTCAGGTGCCGGCAAGACCACATTGCTCCAGATAGCCGGGACACTTGAAAAACCGGACAGTGGCAGCGTTCTCTTCAACGGCACTGAACTTATAGGCATGAAAGACAAGAAACTGTCGGCTTTCCGTAACAGCAATATGGGTTTCGTATTCCAGTTTCATCAATTGCTACCGGAATTCACAGCTCAGGAAAATGTCGCGCTTCCAGCCCTCATAGCAGGATCGTCCAAGAAGAATGCAATGAAAAAGGCCGCATATATCCTTACCCAATTAGGGCTTGCCGAACGTATGAACCACAAGCCGGCAGCCATGAGCGGTGGAGAACGCCAGAGAACCGCCATAGCCCGCGCGCTTATCAACGATCCTGAGATCATATTCGCCGATGAGCCGACGGGAAGTCTTGACTCTGCCAATCGCCTTGAGATCCAGGATATATTCGTAGATCTACGCGACCGACTGGGTCAGACCATAGTCATGGTCACCCACGACTCATCACTCGCAGCCATAGCAGACAGGATAATTGAAATGGCCGACGGCAAAGTATTGCCTCCGGCCATAGAATTAGAGATCGAAACTGTTGACTCACCCGAAGAAGATTCACTCTCTATAATAGACCCTCTTGACACGGGGGGAGACGGATGTCAGAATCTCATAGGGGATGGTGTCGAGGAGGTCGGAAAGCCGGTCGACTGACGCCGAGGGTCCAAATATTTCCACTACATCACCTTCCCGACATTCGATATCGGTGACATCGATCATGCAGGCGTCCATGCAGATATTCCCTATGGTAGGAGCCTCCTTTCCGTTAACTTTTACAGATATATTGCCTCTGCCGAAATGACGGTTCATGCCGTCGGCATAACCTATCGGAATGGTTGCTATGCGCGAATCCCGTTCCAATATGGAGCGGCGCGCATATCCTATACTCTCCCCTTTCTTCCAGTCCCGTATGGCGATTATTACCGTACGCAGGGTACTGACGACCGAAAGTGGCTGCTCCACTTCAACGGGAAGTGTGTTTACGCCATAAAGCCCTATACCAAGACGAGCCATATCGTAGTGATACTGTGGAAAACGTAAGATACCGGCGGAATTAAGCACATGGCGAAGGAACGGCCGCGGCGACTGAGACAGCATGAAGTCTGTATAACGATCGAAACGCTCCAGCTGAAGGAGTGTGTATTCGTCCATATCCAGACAGTCTGCTGTGGCAAGATGGCTGAAGGCAGATGCTATTCTAACGGCATCGGTAGAATTAAGTACACGCATCACTTCCGGCAACTCTTCCTCTACAAAACCCATGCGATGCATACCTGTGTCAAGCTTAATATGCACCGGATATTCCTTTACTCCATATTTCTCCGCTTCCTTCACAACATCGAGAAGCATAGGCATCGAAAAAACCTCAGGTTCAAGGTGGTTGGCGAACATCTGACGATAGTTGACCACCTTTGGATTCATTACCATAACAGGCATAGTGATGCCACGTCGACGAAGGTCTATACCCTCATCAAGTACGGCTACCGCAAGATACGCAGCACCGCAATCCTGCAGTGTGCGAGCGATCTCATAGCTCCCTGCTCCATAGCCTGAAGCCTTCACCATAGCCACCAATCCCGTGCCTGAGGGGAGTTTTGAACGGAAATAATTATAGTTGCGCACCACTGCATCAAGGTTAACCTCAAGTACCGTCTCATGCGTGCGTGCTTCGAGAAGCTCTGCTATCCGACCAAATCCAAATTCAGGAGCCCCTTTCAGCAGAATCGTCTCATTACAGAAATCAGAGGTACTTAGGGAGGATAGAAGATCATCGGTAGAGGCAAAAAAAGAAGACTCCTCTACGACCGAGGCGAGTACCGGCGCACCCTTTTTCATTCCAGGACCAACTCCGATCAAGCGACGTACGCCGGATGTACGTAGCATATCCGCCATAGCAGATATAGCGTCTTCAGAAGATCCGGCCTCATGCAGAAGGTCGCTTACGATCAGCGTCTCCTTACTGCCGGGGGCAAGACGCCGCTTCATGAAGTCGAGAGCCGGAACGAGAGAGGACTGATCGGAAGTATAGGAATCATGGATCACCAGGCAATCGTTGACTCCTTCACTGACATTCAGGCGCGTACCGATCCGATGAAGCTTTTTTAGCGATCTAAATATTTCAATTTCAGGAATACCGAGGCTTCGTGCTACAGCGACCGCATGTCCGGCATTCTCAATCTCCCAGTCCTTAACTTCTCGCTCGCTGAAAGCATCTCCGAATATATCGTCTGGAAGGTCTGCACGATGCCAACCGATCAGTTTCTTTCCACTGCACTGACGCTTGATCTCTTTCTCAATATCAAGGTCGTCGGCGCAATATATCACTCGCTTCACAGAGTCTGAGGCAGCAAGCGACACCTTCTCTTGAATTTTCTCTTCGCGCGAAGAAAAGCCCTGGGCATGCGCATCGCCGACATTTGTCAACACTACGGTATCCGGCAATATACAGGCGGCAAGAGATGCCATCTCGCCTATCATGGATATTCCCGCCTCGATAAGAGCCACATCGCTGCCCGGCCGTATACCCCACAGACTGAGAGGGACCCCAATCTGGGAATTGTAGCTACGCGGAGAACGGCTGACATCAAACGATGGCGAAAGAATCTGGAAAAGCCACTCCTTAAGAGTTGTCTTTCCCCGAGAACCGGTAATTGCAATCACTTGCGACGCATTGGTCCTACCCAGAGATCCGATAGTCTGCAATGCCTTCAAGGTGTCTGGGACCACAATCCAAGAAGCATCAGGCATGCCTTCCGCCTCAGATGGAATGACTTCCACAACAAAC
Source organism: Muribaculaceae bacterium (assembly GCA_029068655.1). Taxonomy (GTDB): domain Bacteria; phylum Bacteroidota; class Bacteroidia; order Bacteroidales; family Muribaculaceae; genus Lepagella. Next base: position 9,470 of record JAIECF010000187.1, read on the forward strand.
GACCTAACTCCGTAGTCATACAGATCACTGATATAGCGGTGGCCGTCGTTGTTTGCTCCGCGCAACGCAAAAAAAAGCGACTTCGCGGGGTCGGACAGACTCCGCGAGTCGGTAAGAAGTATTTCAATCTCACGGTCATCACCTTTAAGGTCAGAACCGAGGACATTAGAGATTTCCTTAAGAGAGGCTTTCATCAGGAATTATTTCATCAGTACAGAGGCTCCGAAAATGATTATTATCAATATCGGAGTGACCCATTTGAGCAAAAACATAACAGGAACAGCAAATCTATTACGTATGGTACCTCCATTGGTAAGCTGTTCTTTCATCATACCTTTAGGAGCAAACCAACCAAGATAGACCGACATGATAAAAGCTCCGAGGGGCATGAGTATATTCGCTGTGAAAGCATCGCATGCTCCGAAGATAGTATATCCGAATATGGTCCACCCGGAAAGAACTCCATTGCTTAGGGAAGAAAGAGCACTAAGAAGCAATAGAGGTACAAGCACAAGACAAGTGGCAGGTATACGTTTCATCTTGAAGTGATTGCTGAAATAAGCTATCGATACCTCTGCGATAGATATACTACTTGTAAGCGCAGCCACCGAAAGAAGAATAAAGAACAGAGCCGACCATAACTGCGGACACCACATTCTATTGAAAATTTCCGGGAAAGTCACGAACACCAGCGCAGACCCTCCGAACGACTCTCCTTCCAACCCGAAAGACATGACGCCCGGGAAGATTATCATACCTACAAGAATAGCCACCATCATATCAAGGATAGAGACAGTGAATGCCGTTTTAGTAAGATTGGTATCCTTACGGAAGTAGCTACCGTATGTGATGAGAGTACCCATTCCAAGACTCAGCGAGAAAAATGCCTGTCCGAGCGCACTGATGCAAACATCAGGAGTAATCTTGGAGAAATCAGGATGGAAGAAATAAGCCAATCCCTCAGATGCTTTCGGCAGAGTCATGGCAGTCACGCACAGAATGATCAGAATGAGGAAAAGAAGAGGCATGAGTATATTGCTCACACGTTCGATCCCTTTCTGCACCCCCATGCAGAGCACGGCACCACATATTGCAATTGTGATCCATGTCCATATCATTGGAGGCCAGATACCTGCCACATATTCTTCCATGCGGTCGGCAAACTGAAGATTGCTGCCCTCCTCCACACCGGGAATCGGAGTAAAGAGTTCTCCGCTTATAGACTGATACAGATATTCGAGCGTCCATCCGGAAACCACCATGTAGAATGTCAGGATAAGATATGAACACAGGATACCGAGAAAGCCGGACACCCACCAGGGCTTGCCCGGGCTGAGCCTACGGAAGCTGTCGATGGCATCGCTCTTTCCGGCACGCCCTATCGCGAACTCTCCGAGCATCACCGGAATGCCAAAGAGGAGTACGCACACCACATACACGAGGAGGAAAGCAGCACCTCCGTTAGCCTGAGTCTCTGCCGGAAACCGCCATACGTTTCCAAGTCCGACCGCACTGCCTACCGTGGCGGCTATAAGTCCTATCTTGCTGCTGAATTCAGAATTATTAGCCATAAAAAGGTCAGGAAAATATCGGGACCGCCCTTTCCGGAGCGGTCCCGGAGTTAGGAATTATTATTCTACCGGATCAGCAAGAGTTGAGTCAGGCACCGGCTCCGGCATATCGCCGGTAGCGGCTTCGAGCTTCTTCATCTGTGAGAAGATGAAAGCTGCAGAGAGGAGACAGAGTACAATAAGAATAGTCCATATAGTCCATACAGGAATCTTTCCCCATAGGAGCATCGGTATTGAGACGAGGTAGTTGCCCACTGCGGTAGCGGCAAACCATCCACCCATCATGGCACCCTTCAACTTCGGAGGAGCTACCTTGCTTACGAAGGAGATACCCATCGGTGAGAGCAGAAGCTCTGCAAATGTAAGGAGAAGATACGTAGAGATAAGCCAGTTGGTGGAAACGTCACCGTTAGTACCTACGAGCGAAAGCGAGCCGAATACCATCACAAGATATGCCACTCCGGCCACGATCATGCCATAGCCTATCTTGCGGGGAGCCGACGGCTCCTTCTTCTTGGCGTTGAGCCATCCGAAAAGAGCGAGTGAGAATGGAGTGAGCGCCACTACGAAGAATGGATTGAACTGCTGGTAAGCGGCAGGATCGATATTGGTGAGAGTCGAAGGCATCCCGGTATAGAGCCAGATGACGATACCGGCGCAAACTGCAAGAATCACACCGCTGACTGTCTTGCCTTTGGCTGTCTTGGACTGGATTACACCGAAAAGTGCGTAGACACCGGCTGCAATGGCTGCGAGAGCGCCGAGATTGAAACCTATTCGGGTCCATGACGATGATTCAGGAGCAGTACAGCTCTTTGCGAATTCTGTGAGGGTCTGTCCGTTCTGATGGAATACCATCCAGAAGAAGATCACAACCGCAAAGACAAGGAAGAGTGCTACCACACGCTGCTTGGTCTGTTCGGGAGTGAGTTCAGGACCATTGTTGGCGACAGCCTGCTGCTTTCCGCCAGCAGTCTGCTTGGGAGCATCGGTGATGATATGCTTATAGGTCCTGCGTCCCAGAGTATAGATGAGGAAGCTCACGATAAGCGATGCACATGCGAGCGAAAATGCATAGGTACAGCCTGTAGAGAATGCCGAAATATAGCCTGTGGCGAAGTCTATCAGCGAGCCTGCAGGTGCAGAGCACTGATTCGCAAAGTCCTGTAAGTAATTGGTGAACCATGTAGCCAGATTTCCATCCGTCATACCGTTCTTCACAGCGAAATCACCCATATTGTTAAGGGTGTCCTCACTTACCAATGACAAGTCCGTGAAACCTTTTGTATCGATACACCAATTGCTGACAGTCGCAGCCATAGGATTGTTTGTCAGGAAGCCTGCATTCTTCAGGGCCAGGTTCTTTAGCGCGATGGCGGCTCCCGGAGCGAACATCGAGCCAAGATTGATAGCCATATAGAAGAGAGAAAAGGCGGAGTCGCGACGGTCACTGTATTGAGGGCTGTTGTAGAGGTCGCCGACCATGACCTGTAGATTTCCTTTAAAAAGACCTGTACCCGTAGCGATAAGCAACAGAGCTGCGAGGAGAACCATGAATGATGTGTTGGAACGAACCGGCGTGGGAGCAGACATGAGTGCATATCCCACGAACATCACGGCGATACCGGCGAGAACACATTTATTGAAGCTCCAGCGGTCGGCTAGCCATCCGCCGAAAACGGGCATGAAATACACGAGGGCCAGAAATATCGAGAATATCTGGCCGGTCCAGGTGGCGTCGAATCCAAATTTTGCCTGGAGGAAGAAAAGGAAGATGGCGAGCATCGTGTAGTAGCCGAAACGTTCGCCTGTGTTCGCCAATGCGAGCACATAGAGTCCTGCCGGTTGGTTCTTGAACATGGGAATATTGTTTTTAGTTGTCAGTTGTCAGTCTCATGATAAATCATGAATATATCGCGACGTAATAATTATGCATCATGAATTAATTTGAATGCTGTCGCATAATTGCGTATCTGCTTCACCATTGCTACGAGTCCGTTGCTGCGTGTGGGCGAGAGATGCTCGGACAGGCCTATACGGTCGATGAAGTAGAGGTCTGCGTCAAGGATCTCATCGGGGGTCCGGTCGTTGAGCACACGCATCAGAAGCGCTACTATACCCTTTACGATAAGGGCATCCGAGTCAGCCTCGAAATGTATCTTACGGTCATCCGATTGTTTGGCATCAATCCATACTCGGCTCTGGCAACCTTCGATCAGGTTAGTAGGAGTCTTCATGTCTTCTGAAATCGGAGGAAGTGTATTGCCTAAGTCGATTATATATGCATATCGGTCGAGCCAGTCGTCCATACCGGCCATTTCATCGATTATCTCGTCTTGAACTTCATTGATGGTCATAATAATTCATTTATCAGTTATTACCCCTCCAATCCCTATAAAATGCAAATTTAGCAATAAAAATTCTAATCAGCAAATATCCGACTAAAAATAAGTTGTCTGGTTGTCCGGGTGTCCTGTCGTCAAGTTATACTGCTATAAGTAGGTCAAGGTGCGGATAAAATTACTTTCTTCCGGTTTTTGTCGTCACTACAATCGCACCGTTGGCTCCTCTGGAGCCATATTGCGACGCATCCTTGATCACCTCGACATGATCTACATCATACAGACTGATGAAGTCAAGCGATGAGACGGCTACTCCATCTAAAACATACAGAGGTTCATTAGACAGCGTCAGAGACTTGATACCACGTATATTAACCGATTGATTACCGGTAGCACCCGTAATAGTCAAGCCGGGGACCAGACCTTTAAGCGCGGTTATGATATCCCGGGCACCGGTAGCGCGCAATCTGTCGCCACTGATGCCGGAACTCACACCGGTAAACTCACGACGTTTCACAAAGCCATAACCCGTATTGGCGATATCTTCATCGTTCTCTGCCTGCGCTCTCCCGCTCCCGGCAATGACAATCCTGATACCACGCATCCCCTCGACAGGAACAAACAGAGTTTCCTTCTTCGACACCACCAGATGCAGTGTATCGTCCGGCATCACGTCTGTGAGTCCGAAACGCCCCTTCTTATCGGTAGTGGCATAACGCTTAGGATCCTTGACATATACTTTGACCCCTTTCTTCGGCTTCAGCTCACGGTCAAGCACAAGCCCGTTGAACGGCACTTCCGCCATGACGGAAACTACAAGCCCGACAAAGGACAAAAATAAATATATACGATTAGATAGTTTCATAATATATCTTTTTATACTCCAAGTACGATAGCGGGGTCAATGTCGAGTTTTTGGCTGAGCAGGCGCCCTACTTTCAGAGTCGGCTCGCTTTTGCCAGAAAGATAGTCGCTGATTCTCGAAGGACTTACACCTATCAGTTTTGCCAAGGCAGCCTGAGTTAGCCCCATCTCATACATACGTAACTTAATCACCTCAATAAGAGATGGCTCCCCAAGTGAATAGTGCTCTTCAGAATAATCCGCAACAAGATTTGACAATAGTACAAGTTCTATGTAATTTGAATCAGAAGCAGGCGTATCATCTTTTACAAGAGGCAATAGTTCCTCAACTCTCTCTACTGCCCATTCATACTGTCTCTCATTTTCAATCTTAGTCATAACCAATTTCTTAAATAGTTGAACAATCTATACGATCATATTCGCTATGAGTGCCTATGAATCTAACATATACAAATTGTGGAGTATACTGAATCACCACCACCACGCGATAGTCATTACCTTTAATATTGAAGACATACCGTTGGTTGCCTACATAATCAGCACTTAGAAAAGATTGCTTCACATCGGCAAATGTCATCCATTTTGCTTTTTTCACTTTCCTGATCCAGTCCTGTATAGCAGACTTCGCCTCCGGATGACTCTCCGCATATTCCTTTAACGGCTTTTCAGTAAATATCCTCATATAGATCACAGTTTATTCAAAATGCAAATTTACGAATAAAATTCGATATTTCAAAACATGCGGCTAAAATAGACAAAAAAAGGCGGAAGGACAACCCTCCGCCGAAGATACATAACATACCAATTATCATGAAATCTTCATTTCTTCTTTAATTTAATATCACACAATCCATTTGGAAATTCATCGCATGGCGGGATATTCTCAAGAGACTCTATATCATCGGCATTGATGGTCATTCTCTGACTTAGCACTTTTCCATCCACGCGGAATATCTGCAAATGGTCAGAAGAATCACAGTCGTCCTCACTGCAAGGACCCACCACCAGCTGCACTTTATCGAAATTTAGAGAGTCTTCCTTCCCTTGAACTTCAGGATGCTCCTTCTTTACCGATCCGGAATTCTTTACTGTTCCATAACTCACAACTACGAGTTCGTCTATTACGTTTTCTGAAAAAGGCACGAATTCATCCTGACTATCTTTATCCTTTGAATCTGAAGAAGACGGGAGACGGAAATTAACAGGAAGGGCAAATTCAGACTGAGTCGAGATACCATTGCTTATCGCCGGAGTCCAATCAGGCATATTCGCCACTACACGGATAGCTTCTTCGTCAAGATCCGGCCATGAACTTTTCAAAACCTTGATATTACTGATCTTGCCATCCTTCTGAACCGTATATCCCACTACACTGCGACCGGATCGATTTTCTTTCTGCGCACTCTCTGGATAGCGCACATTATAGGCCAGATATTCCATCAGTTTTCCTGTTCCACCGGGAAATTCCGCGGGATGTATGGCTTCGGCGTCATCTTCTATGTTTTTTTCTTTTTTCCCTACGGCAACCTCTTTATTCTCTTGAATTAACGCAGAATCTTCAAGCTGGCTGAGCCCGGAGGCAACAGCGGGAATATTGACTACAGCCAGAGCCAAATCTACGGCTAAGGCAAGTGAGAGGAGGCGCAGACGGCGACGTCCTCTGCTTTCTTCTTTCTGCATCATTGCGATTCTGTTTTTAAGTTTACTATGGTTTAGACTGTTGGCAAGAGTATGGAAACGGTTGCCGACTGTTTTCCTGATAAGAAGCTTCTGGTATTCCTTAGAATCCGTTCCGCTGTCGATCACGGCCGCATCTGCCTGATATTCGTGGACGAGTTTCAATTCATCGCGCATTAGCCAGGAGGCAGGATTATACCAAAGCACAACGCAAACCGCCTGTGCAACTAAAAGATCAAGATAATGCCGACATCGAATGTGGGCGAGCTCATGAGATGTCACTGAACGTCGGACACTCTCGTAGTCAAAGATGCTCATCACAATATGCCTTCCAAAACTGAAGGGGGCAGTATCATTGCCAGGCATTATGACAAGCGTATATCCCTCCTTACGAATGAAAGTTCCCTTGCGGATATAGAAGAAAAGGCTCGCGGTTGAAAACAGATTCTTCAACAATACTACGGAAGCTCCTATAAAATATATCCACAATAGTATGTGAGGGATGTCAATAGTATCCTCTTCGACAATTCCGACTGTTTTCAGCGGCAATTCCCCTATTGCAACAATCGTTGAATTAACAGGCAGTTGGGATTCCTTATGGCTCCAGTCGATGCTGCTCAGCGGCCAAGCAACAAACGACACCACATAGCATCCGAGCAGAATGATCCTGTTGAGCGCTATCTGTTTTTCTCCACCGATAAAAAGCCTGTATACGATATAGAGTAACAATAAGAACACCCCTGTGTATAGTGTATATGCAAGAAAAGATCCCATGGCTATCACTTCTTATGGCGATTTTCCACCATGTCGATTATCTCACGGAGCTCTTCTACGGAAATCTTCTCATCCTCCACAAGAGCTGAGACCACGGAACGGTAGCTATTATTGAAATAATTCTTCACAAGGCGAGCCAGACTGCTACCGCTCAACTCGCTGCTATCAACCAACGCTCCGTAAGTATATGCACCGTTACGCTCCCCGACATGCGCTACGAATCCCTTGTCGCAAAGAATCCTGACTGTCGTCGACACCGTATTGAAATGCGGTTTCGGATCCGGATATGTAGCAAGCAATTCCCTGATAGTCTGCGGCCCTTCGCTCCAAAGGCGCTCCATCACTTCCGCTTCTTTCTCCGTTAGTTTCTTAATCGGTTTCTTCATAATTATAACTTAAGTTTTAGTTTGCACTGCAAAATTAAGAACAAAAATCTTAATTTGCAAATTTTTCACCTAAAACTTTAGTTAAAGAATAAATTTTTTCCGGGAGGCAAATAACCCACTCAGTACATAGTATCTACAGATAAATCAGAATGGATAGCCGATAGAGAAGTGGAAGGAGGAGTCCCGGTGCCAGTTGGGCGATATCAGTGGCCATGGCTTCTCCCCCATCGCTGGATTATGTGCTTTCATACCAAGGTCGAAACGAAGAAGGAAGTAGTTGAAGTCCATACGCAGACCAAGTCCATATGCAGCCGCAAACTGCTTATAGAACTCATCAAACTTAAATACGCCTCCCTGTTGGAATGGATAGTCGCGGATGGTCCAGATATTACCTATGTCTATAAATGCACCTAACTCGAGAACCCAGAACAGTTTCGCACGATATTCAGCGCTCGTGATAAGCCTGATGTCTCCACACTGATTAATAAAATCGCTCACCGAGTTCCGTCCCGGATATGCGCCTGGACCGAGTGTACGCACTGCCCATCCTCGTACACCGTTGGCACCACCTCCATAAAACCTCTTCTCAAACGGGAGCATCTCGGAGTTGCCATAGGGTATCCCGATTCCCCCGCCTACACGGAAAGCCACAGAATTCTTCTCATCGAAGCGGTGGAGCAATGCATAGTCGGCCTCAAGCTTGAAATATTGTGAATAGTGTATCCCGAAAATCTTATACGGATCTTCATGGAAATTGCTTCGATAAGCAAAAATGCTCGAAATGGCGAAGAGAAGGTTGCCGGCAATCTCCGCATTGACACGCACGTTATAGATATCACGCTGCATCGATTTCTGCCAGGGAGTGGCTTCCTTCTTGTTGGAATGATACCAACGCCAACCCATACGCATGATGAAGTGGTCTTCGTAACTATAACGCAACAACGGATTGTCAGGGGCTATAAGATCGATGAAATCATTCGTTGAGGCAGGAAGATAGACATAGTTGATATCTATAGGAGTAAAGGTATGCCTATTGTTCTTCCGGGCATCTACCCATTTATAGCTCCATCCGGCCGTTGAAATAACACGTGTGTATTCCGGTCGCTCCTGGTAGTTCATCGAGAAGTTCATCTCAGTCGAAGCCTGGATACGTCGCCTGATACGTCGCGAAATCGGCGCCTTGAACTCCGGCATCGAGAGCCCGAGGTCGACGGAATACTCCATATACCGGTTGTTGAGCAGTCCTTCAAGATTGCCTGAAAGAGACTCATAACTGCCGCGTAGTTTACCGGTGAAGGTTTCAGAACCGCGTCCGATATTTCGGTGGGAGTAGGTAAGACCGACCGCAACGCCAAGATCGCCCTCAGAGTTAGTGCCTTCAAGTTCGACACTCGCTGTCTGTGACTTTCCCGGGGTAAGCATCACATAGACATCAAGCAGTCCCTCATCACCGATATGGCCGACAGGAACGAAAGATACATTGATGAATTTAAGTATACCAAGCCTTGAGAACGCTCTATATGTCCGATCCACATTACGCTGAGCAAAAACATCTCCTGGAGAAAGATAACAGTTGTCTGCGATGACCGAGGGACGAAGATAGCGTGAATCGGCATAAAGAATCTCTATTCCGTGATAGTTGACTGAATCCTTGCCTACAGCCAGTGCCGGATTCTCCGCATCTATGGCATCGGCATCAGCTATTACAGTAACGCTGCGTATGATGAATCTCGAATAGACATCCATCCTCTCCTTTTCTGTACCCGAAGGAGGATTTATCTTCATCAGAAGCTCAACATCTGAAGATCCTTCCGTAGTATCGGCCACAAACGTAATGGATTCCTTTCCAAACCTGAAATACCCTTTGTTGCGCAGCGCATCCGCCACCAAGGTCCTTTGGTTCTCAAGGATATCTCTGGAAAGTGGCTGTCCGGGATAGGTAAGAAATCTTGACGAATCGGCCATGACAATTGCCTCTACGGCGGAGTCAGGAAATTCATATTCCATCCTTGAAATGACTTTTCGCGGGCCCGGCGCCAAGTTGTAGGTCAGTTCAATCTTCTTTTTTTTATCGTTTTTTACAGAATCCACGTCTACGGCAGCATTGAAATAGCCTTTACTGGCAAGATACTGGAGCAACTGGCTGCTGCTCGCCTCGGAAAGCTCCGGATCGTAGATCACGGGAGGCTCTCCAAGCTTACGCATCCAGCGATTCCACCAGTTGGTGGAGTCATTTCCACTCATATTATAGAATCCAAGCCTGAACTTGATGCTCCAGAGCATACGATGATTAGGAGTCTGTCTCAGATATGCCTGCATCTCTGTGACATCGAGTTGTTCAGTCTTGCCTACAGAGTCAAGCCGAATGTTGACCTTGTCAAGAAGATAGCTTCCGTCAGGAACGTGACGGCTCGAAGAGCAACCAGTCAGGATAATGCAGACCGTTGCCACTATCCCTACGGATACCGACATCAAGCTATGGCCTATTCGCTTCATACGCGGAAACATAGTGCAAAATTAGCCAAAAAAATTGAATTTTAAATCTTATACATATTATAAATCTTATAAAACTTATAATTTAAACCGTCATTTTGGCCCTAATGTCGCGGATTTTGATTAAATTTGCAGTATGGAAGCATATACTCCTAAAGAAGGACTGAAAGCCTACTCGCTTTCCGAGTTCTCCCGTTTTGTGGCGCAGGCCATGAACCGAGAGCCGGTTCTCATGGGTGCATGGGTAGTAGCAGAGATCAGCGACATGACTGTCAGAGGAGGGCATTGCTACATGACCCTGATAGAGAAAGACACCGCAGGGACAACCATAGCCCGCATGAGGGCCAATATCTGGGCCAATAAATTCTATCAGATACGACAAGAATTCCTCAGAGACACAGGAAGGGAATTATCCAACGGCATGAAAGTAATGTTCTATGGAGGAGCTAACTATCATATCAACTATGGACTATCATTTAACATAGGTGCCGTCAATCCATCCTTCACGATGGGTGATCTCGAACGCATCAGGCGTGAGATTCTCGCCACTCTTCAGAGGGAAGGCATCATCAACCTGAACCAAAAACTGAGATTTCCTGATCCACCGAGGAAAATAGCTGTCATCTCGTCGGAGACTGCGGCCGGCTACGGAGATTTTCTCAACCAGCTGCAACATAATTCCACCGGAGTGGAATTCAACGTCATGCTCTTCCCGGCCATAATGCAGGGTGAACGGACGGCTCAAAGCGTCATATCCGCTCTCGACCTCATAGAACAAACATCCAGCATCTTGCCCTGGGACTGCGTCGTCATAATCCGGGGAGGAGGTGCTACTACCGACATGAACGGCTTCGACGACCTGCAGCTTGCTCGCAGGGTCGCCACCTTCCCCATTCCGGTAGTGGTAGGAATAGGACATGAACGTGACAGATGCGTCCTTGATGAGATAGCATGCGTCAGATGCAAGACACCGACAGCCGTGGCTGCCTGGCTTTCCGACACCGCAGGAATGGCATGGCAACGGGCCTGCGACCTTGCCTCCAGAATAGCATCATTCGCTTCTGAACGACTGAAGGGGGAACACCTTCGGATACAGAGTATCGAGACTATGCTTCCGGCCTTGGCAGAAGCGCGGATCAAGAACGCAAGGCTAAAGCTACAAGCAATTTCTTCCATGCTCCCCACTGCGGCAAAGGAAGCCACATCTAAAGAGAAGATCAGACTTGAGGGTATCTCAACAACTTTGAGGATGGCCTCTCAGATACGCATACAAAAGGAATATCCGGCATTAGAATCGATTGCATCAAAAATCCGCTCAGCGGCGACTTCCACCATTGATAAGGAACGATCACGCCTTGACTCTCTGGAGCGTCTCGCCCATGTACTGGATCCTGCCTCTACCTTAAAGAGAGGATACACAATAACTCGGATAGGGGGACGTGCGGTAACAACTATCGAGACTGTGAATCCGGGCGACGTCATTGAGACTCTGACAGCACTCGGGATAATAATATCCACCGCCGATGAAATCAAGGCTGCCAACAATTCCACAACTTAACAACTCCACAACTTAACTTTAAGATGAAAAGACTCATCATATTCGACCTTGACGGAACACTCCTCGACACCATAGCCGACCTCGGAACAGCCTGCAACTATGCCCTCGAGACCAAGGGCTACCATAAGCATCCTCTTGCTGCATATCCATATATGGTGGGCAATGGCATCAGAAAACTCATGGAAAGGGCACAGCCCGACGCCTCACCGGAGGAAATCGACGAGCTGCTCGCCATATTCCGCGAATACTATGACGAGCACTGTACGGATTTAACAAAGCCTTATCCCGGAATCCCCGAGATGCTTCAGCAACTAACAGACAATCATATAGCGCTTGCTGTGGCAACTAATAAATATGAGTCAGCAGCCAAAAAGATAATCGACCATTTTTTTCCAGACATTCCTTTCGTAGCCGTCATGGGGCAGACTGAAGAACGTCCGACAAAGCCTGATCCGAGTATCGATTTTGCCGTTCTCCTCTCCCATCCTACACCCAAAGCAGAGACAATGCACGTAGGAGACTCGGCAGTGGATATAGAGACAGCCCGACGTGCATGTATCGATTCAGTGGGAGTCACTTGGGGGTTCCGCCCGATTACAGAGCTCCGCAAGGCTTATGCTGACCATATAGTTTGCTCACCTGCCGACATCGTAAAACTCGCATTCAAAAATGACTGAGACATCTCCACAAAACAACATCCGGGAACGATTCACTCTTCGTAAAAGTGCAAAATTGCGCCATCGCACTCTTGTCCAGGAACTTTTTCAGAAAGGGAAGTCGGTCTATTCGGGTCCGTTGAGAATGACATTCCGAGCATTGTCTCAGGAAGAACTGACAGCTTCATTCAAGGAAGCAGTACCGGATATGATGGGGCCAGTACAGTTTATGATCACCGTACCAAAGAAAAAACGCAGGCATGCGGTAGACCGTGTTCTCATGCGCCGTCGCATACGCGAGGCTTTCCGTCTGCAATGGCATCCTCTGAAGAAACTTGTGGAGGATGATCCCGCTATCCGTACTCTATCGCTAGCGATAATCTACACAGATACAGCGAATTCAGAAATGGATACTATTAAGAATGCCGTAGGATCAGTGATATCAAAAGTAAGAAAAAGACTTTATCCTCAACCCAAAGGGGATGACATTTGTTAAAAAGAGTAAATATGAATATAGCCCAGATTCTGCTTACTTCACTGATCCGTTTCTATCAGTATGCTATTTCCCCTCATACTCCTCCGAGCTGCAGGTTTACTCCTACTTGCAGCCAATATGGAATAGAAGCCATAAGGAAACATGGCGCCCTGAAGGGGGGATGGCTTACACTGAAAAGGATCGGAAGATGTCACCCTTGGGGCGGGTCGGGCTATGACCCGGTGCCGTAAGTACCCGAATCAGGCTTAATCTACCGATTTCACTCTAACTTTGACTTTACCATGGATTTCACACCCATTGCAAGATATATCTTCGCTTCTCGAGCAAAACGGACAGAAAACTGGAGAGGCAACGTTGAAGAGCTGCAACGCAAGCAGCTGAAATGGCTCATAAACCATGCCGCAGACACGGAAATTGGACGTAAATACGGATTCAAAGACATCCTGAATTCCCATGATCCTGTCGCTTCATATCATCATGAGGTGCCAACAGTCGCATACGATGATATACGCCCCTACGCCATGCGAATGGTAGAAGGAGAGAGCGACGTGCTTTGGCCCGGACAGTGCAAAAGGTTTGCCCAGAGCAGCGGCACCAGTGGAGGGAAGTCCAAATTCGTGCCAATAACAAACGACTGTCTGCGACGAAACCATTATCCAGGCACTTCCGATGTAGTGGCCCACTACCTGAAAATGAATCCCCAAAGCCGCATATTCTCAGGAAAAAGCCTTATCCTGGGAGGTAGCTTCGCCAACGAGCTGGACCTGAAAGACAACGTCAAGGTTGGAGATCTAAGCGCTACCCTCATAGACAGGATGCCAAAACTCGCAGACATGGTGAGAGTGCCAGAAAAACGTATAGCCCTTATGGAGGATTGGAGCGAGAAACTGCCGGCACTCGCAGGAGCAGCATCAAAATCAAACATAACAAACATCTCCGGCGTACCTTCCTGGTTTCTTACAGTAATCAAGGAAGTGTGTAGAATCAAAGGAGTTGATAAAGTCTCAGAAGTATGGCCAAATCTTGAGGTTTTCTTCCACGGGGGCATTGATTTCCGACCATACCGAAAGGAATATGAGGCGCTCACCGAGCGGAGAAAAATGCACTTCATGGAGACATACAACGCAAGCGAGGGGTTCTTTGCATTCCAGAACGATTTCTCCGACCCCTCGATGCTTCTTATCCTCGATGGGAGCGTTTATTATGAATTCGAACCCTTAGGTGGAGGCGATCCTGTACCGGCATGGGGAACTAAGGCCGGAAAGACGTATGAACTGCTCATCTCAAGTAGCAACGGACTATGGCGCTATCACCTGGGAGACACGGTGACAGTCACTGCCACTGACCCTGTCAAGATAAGGATAGCGGGCAGGACCCGAAGCTTCATCAACGCTTTCGGCGAGGAAGTGATGGAAGACAACGCCAACCGTGCGATAGAGGCGGCTTGCGAGGCGACAGGAGCCGGGATTGCAAACTATACTGCAGGTCCATACTATGCTCACAATAACCGCCGTGGCCATCACCAGTGGCTGATCGAATGGAACGAGATGCCGGATTCTATGGAGAGATTCCGAGACGTTCTTGACAAAACGCTCCAGGAAGTCAACTCCGACTATCAGGCAAAGCGTGCCCACACTATATTTCTTGATCCTCCGGAAATCATCACAGCCCGTCAGGGACTCTTCGACGACTGGCTCGCAAATGCAGGTAACCACAAGCTTGGAGGTCAGCGCAAAGTGCCAAGGCTTAACAACAACCGTAATCTGCTTGACGAATTACTTGCCATCAATGCATAATGCAAAATGCATAATTCATAATCAATTTAGACTATGAATTATGCATTCTGTTTTTTGCGTGTCTACCAGATAATAAATTTTCCTCAGGGAGTCCAAACCTCTTAAGCATTGACCTCAGAGGCAGCGAATTCCATCAGATAGGCTTTGATGAACTCGTCTATCTCGCCATCCATCACAGAGTTGACGTCAGATGTCTGATAGTTGGTACGATGATCTTTCACGCGACGGTCGTCGAAGACATAGCTTCGTATCTGGGAGCCCCATTCGATTTTCTTCTTTCCGGCCTCGACCTTTGCCTGCTCCTCAAGGCGATGGTTCATCTCCTTCTCGTAAAGAATCGAGCGAAGGTGACGCAAGGCGTTTTCCTTATTCTTGGGTTGATCACGGGTTTCAGTGTTCTCTATGAGGATTTCCTCCTCTTCACCTGTATATGGATCCTTATACTGATAGCGCAGACGAACGCCGGATTCTACCTTGTTGACATTCTGTCCGCCGGCACCACCCGAACGGAATGTATCCCATGATATACGTGCCTGCTCCACATTGATCTCGATGGTATCGTCGACAAGTGGAGTGACGAATACGGACGCGAACGAAGTCATTCGCTTACCCTGTGCGTTGTATGGACTTACTCTGACAAGACGATGCACTCCGTTCTCACTCTTAAGATATCCATAGGCATAATCACCCTCAATATTTATGGTCACCGACTTGATTCCTGCGTCATCACCCTCGAGAAGCTGGGCGATGGATGTCTTGTAGCCATGCCGTTCGGCATAGCGCAGATATAGTCTCATAAGCATCTGGGCCCAGTCCTGGCTTTCCGTACCTCCGGCACCGGAATTGATCTTCAGCACCACTCCGAGTTTATCTTCCTCACGGCGAAGCATATTACGTAGTTCAAGGGCCTCGATATCCTTTGCCACTACTGCATACTGTTCGTCTACCTCTTCCTCGGTCACAAGGCCTTCCTTTACGAAATCGAATCCAAGTCTGAGCTCCTCCACCTGCTTTTCAAGAGCCTCGTAGGCATCTATCCAGAAGTGAAGGTCTTTTATCTTTTTCATCTGGGCCTCCGCCTTCTCGCGGTCTTCCCAGAAGTCAGCCACATGGGTGCGTAGTTCCTCTTCCTCCACTTCAATTTTCTTGGAGTCAATGTCAAGGTATCGTTTTAGGGCAGCTGTCCTTTCCTCTGCCTCTTTCAGTTGTTCTTGCGTTATCATATTATGCTTAGGCTCTTATTTCTTCTTTGTTCCGGCAGAGGGACGCTTTTTGGGAGCGGCATCCTGCTGCTCGATGAGTTTCATCACATCGTCGAGTGTCAACGACATCGGATCCATACCTTTCGGAATCTTATAGTTTATCTTCTTCCTTGCGCCTTGTGGAAGATAAGTGAAATAGGGTCCGTAGCGACCGTTGAGTATCTCTATCTCAGGACGTTCGGGGAAAGACTTAATAAACTTATTAGCTTCCTCGGCCCGTTTTTTCTTAATGAGTTCTACAGCTTCATCCTCAGTGATAGACAGCGGGGACATGTCCTTGGGTATTGAAACGAACATGGAGTCATGGCGTATGTATGGACCAAACCTTCCCACAGCCGCAAGAATCTTCTTTCCCTCGAACTGACCGACGTCGCGCGGCAGTTCGAAAAGCTTCAATGCCTCTTCCAGCGTTATAGTCTGCACACTCTGGTCAGGTTGCAGAGAAGCGAAAAGCGGTTTATCTTCATCAGTGGCCTCTCCGATCTGTGCAATCGGGCCGAACCGTCCTATCTTTACATAGACCGTACGCCCGGTCTTGGGATCGACACCAAGCTCGCGCTCTCCTACTTTATGTTCCATCTTCAGGGTATTGATTTTCTCAATCTCAGGATGAAAACCGCCGTAAAACTCCGACATCTCGTTCTGCCAAGGTAGCTTCCCCTCGGCTATATCATCAAATTTCTCTTCTATCTTAGCCGTGAAATTATAGTCGAGAATATCCGGGAAGTATTCTGTCAGGAAGTCATTGACCACCATACCGGTATCGGTAGGTACAAGCTTTCCCTTCTCCGATCCGACTGAAATAGACTTTGTCTTCAACGATATCTTACCCTTCTTAAGAGAGATCTCCTTATATTCGCGCACAGTACCATCCTTCTCTCCCCGCTTAACATATTCCCGCTGCTGAATCGTTGAGATAGTAGGAGCATATGTGGATGGACGCCCAATGCCGAGTTCCTCCATCTTCTTTACGAGGGATGCCTCCGAATATCTTGGAGCTGCCTGAGTAAAGTCTTCCGTAGCTGTGATTTCTTTCGGGACCAGATCCATTCCTACCGTTAACGGTGGTAGTGAAGTATCCTTTCCGGTTCCAGTCTGATATACACTTAGGAATCCCGGGAAAACTACGACCTCGCCTTCGGCCTTGAACACGCCGTGGGAAGTATCTTCCGAGACTGTCTTCGTAACGTCAGGTATAATGGCAATGTCGACCGTCGTTTTCTCGATCTCGGCATCAGCCATCTGGGAGGCAACAGCCCGTCGCCATATTAGGTCGTAGAGTTTCTGCTCTTTCGCATCTCCGTCAATGGTACGATTGCTGACGTAGGTCGGGCGTATAGCCTCGTGAGCCTCCTGAGCTCCTTTTGAATGAGTATGGTAATGGCGAATTTTCAGGAATTTATCGCCGAAATCGTTACGTATAGCGTCTGATATGTCGCGAAGTGCAAGTTCCGAGAGATTGGTTGAATCGGTTCGCATATATGTGATCTTACCATCTTCATAAAGTTTCTGGGCTATCACCATAGTTTGGTTGACAGAAAAACCAAGTCTTCTGGAAGCCTCCTGCTGAAGCGTGGAGGTCGTGAAAGGAGGATAGGGCTGACGATGACCGGGTCTGACATTAACTTCTGTGATCCTGAATGATGCGTCGTGACATTCGCTTAAGACATCCATCGCGTCCTTCTCATCCTTGCATCTGCGTGAAAGATCAGCTTTCAGACCGGCATCAGAGCCCGGAATCCCGAACTGTCCGGATACTCTGAAATATGATTCCGGATTGAATGCCGCTATCTCCTTTTCGCGTTCGCAGATAAGGCGCACGGCTACACTTTGTACCCTTCCGGCGGAAAGAGAGGGTTTTATTTTCTTCCAGAGCACGGGACTCAGTTCAAAACCGACAATACGGTCGAGGACCCTGCGTGCCTGCTGCGCATTGACCCTGTCGATATCAATGTCACGGGGATTTGCTATCGCGTTGAGAATAGCAGGCTTAGTAATTTCATGGAAGACTATGCGTTTTGTATTTGTAGGTTTAAGTCCGAGCACTTCATAAAGATGCCACGCTATGGCCTCTCCCTCACGGTCTTCATCGGAGGCGAGCCATACCATGTCGGCTTTCTTAGCAGCCTCTTTAAGCTTTCTGACAGTATCTTTCTTATCGGCCGGAATCTCATATTCCGGTGCGAAATTATTTTCAAAGTCTATAGCTATTCCTTTCTTCTTAAGGTCGCGTATGTGTCCGTAGGATGAGAGCACAGTATATCCCTTACCAAGGAATTTTTCAATGGTTTTAGCTTTTGCAGGTGACTCTACTATTACGAGATTATTCATAATATATTTAAAATCAAGCATTCAACCCCATCTTCTTTATTTATATCGATTATGGGAGCGGTTTGTGACGCAAAATTAATACTTTTATTTCACAAACACAATATTAAGGTGTATTGTTTTGAGTATTTTCATCCATATTGCCTTCAGGAATGTCCGTAAAACCTGAAAATAGAGCTTTATTCAGGTGCGTTATAGGCAAAAAAAGCATCTGGATTGTTCTAATTATTAGAGGCTCCTGACGACAGGTGTCTTCCTTAACCAATACCATACAGAAATGGCAAACAAACTTGTAGAAATGATTCGCCGACAGGCGGAAAAATACGGCGACCGGGAGGCTTACCGCTACTGCTGGCGCAAGCTCGGTGAATGGCTTCCAACAAGCTGGGAGGAATTCCGCGTGCAGATCGACGTCGCATCGCGTGCCCTCGCCCGACTCGGACTGAAGGAGAAAGACACAATAGCTATATGCTCCAACAACACCCCGCAGATACTTATCACTGAATTCGCCGGTTTCAGAAACCGCGCGGCCACAATACCCCTCTATTCGAGCAGCAGCCAGAGTCAATACGACTTTATCGTCAACGACGGACAGCCACGTATACTCTTCGTAGGGGAAAAACACCAGTATCCGCTCGCCTACAACTATTG
This sequence comes from Muribaculaceae bacterium, assembly GCA_029068655.1. Taxonomy (GTDB): domain Bacteria; phylum Bacteroidota; class Bacteroidia; order Bacteroidales; family Muribaculaceae; genus Lepagella. Next base: position 28,324 of record JAIECF010000187.1, read on the forward strand.
GAAAAAACATCCTGATCAGATCGACAGAATAGTAATCTTCAAGAAAGAAGGATTCGACATCAATGCAGACGACACTGCTTCGATCACATGGGAGGATTTCATGAAGATCGGCGTGGACGCGGAAGAGGAGACTCGCATCCTCGTAGAGCAGAGAGCAGACCGGGGACTGCCTGAAGACATCGCCACTCTAATCTATACGTCAGGCACAACAGGAGAGCCCAAAGGGGTATGCCTCAGCCACTCCAACTATGATGCTGCAATGGAAGCCCATCTTAAATTCCTCATCAATGTGACGGACAAGGACCTCTCCATGGCCTTCCTGCCAATGAGCCATATCCTTGAGAAGGCCTGGTGTTTCTTCTGCCTCACAAAGGGCATACGCATAGCCATCAACGAAGACCCACGCATAATTCAGGACACTCTGCCTCAGGTGAGGCCAAATCTGATGACCTGCGTGCCCAGATTCTGGGAGAAGGTTTACGCTGGCGTGAAGGAAAAGATATCAAAGATGGGAAAGATGCAGCAGATGATGGTAGGCCGTGCCATTCGCGTCGGTTATCGACGTAATCTGGGATTCAGACGCGAGGGGAAACCGGTTCCATCATGGCTTGAGAAGGAATATCAGTTCTGGGATAAGAAAGTTTTCTCTAAAGTGAAGGCAACCATTGGAATACCCAACCCCAAAATGTTCCCGACAGCCGGAGCGCCCTTGAGTCCCCGCATCACGGAATTCATGCAGTCGATCGGCATAAACGTCATAATAGGCTACGGGCTGAGCGAGACGACAGCGACTGTTTCGGCATTCCCATTTGTCGACTATGAGATAGGAACAGTTGGCAAACCCCTTCCAATGGTAAAAGTCAAGATTGACAAGGAAGGTGAGATTCTTGTGAAAGGCCCTACAGTGACCGCAGGATATTACAATAATCCTGATGCCAATGCCAAAGCGTTTACCGACGACGGCTGGTTCAGGACAGGAGATGCGGGATATTTCACAGAGTCCGGCTCACTCGTACTGACAGAACGGGTAAAGGATCTCTTCAAGACCTCCAATGGCAAATATATAGCTCCGCAACTCCTTGAGAGCCGTCTGGCGGAAAACAAGTTTATCGATGAGGTCGCAGTAATCGGCGACGAGCGTAAATACGTCACGGCACTTGTCGTGCCCAATCTTTCACAGCTTCTCGCTTGGGCCGCATCAAAGAAACTTGACACGGAAAATGTAGAGGAACTTCTCAAAAATCCTGTAGTGATCGACATGCTTATGAAAGAAATCGACGAGCTCCAGAAAGATCTTGCATCATACGAGCAGATCAAGAAGATCACTCTGCTTCCCAACCATTTCTCTATAACGCATGGAGAAGTCACAAATACCATGAAAGTACGCCGTCCGGTTGTGGCAAAACGTTATGCAAAAGAGATAGAGGCTATGTACGACGGTCCTAAAGACGGAGACAGTCCTCTGATTCCGGAAGAAATCGACGAAAAATGAACGACTGTATCAACAGACACTCAATAAGCGCAAACGCGACTATAAGGGAAACGCTTACGGCTCTAAATGATCTGAGTGGCGATTCCATGACTCTCTTTGCTGTAGAAGACGACGGGAGACTTGTAGGAAGCCTCACCGACGGAGATATCAGAAGGGCCTTGATAACCGGATACACCACCGAAGATAAGGCTCGCGACATCGCTTTCAGGAAATACATTTCGCTTTCTTCTGACGCGACCCCGGAGGAAAGATACAATACTGTCGCCCATGCGAGAGCCAGAAGAATAAATCTTCTGCCCGTCACTTCAGGAGGAGTTCTAACCGGAATTATCGACCTGCGGAAGATGAAGTCAGCCATTCCTGCTGATGCCGTCCTCATGGCCGGAGGCCGGGGAGAACGACTGCGACCGTTAACACTCGATACTCCCAAGCCGTTGCTTAAAGTAGGAGGGAAACCTATCATCGACTACAATATAGAGTCTCTTCAACGATACGGAGTAAAAGACATATACGTCACAGTCAACTATCTCAAAGAGCAGATCATCGGTCATTTCAACGATCCTAAATGGGAAGGTAAAGTGCACTGTATTGAAGAACCATGTCGCCTCGGCACTCTGGGAAGCGTGGCTCTGATAGATACTCTCACTCAGGATTATGTGATAGTAATGAATTCCGATCTGCTTACCAACATCGATTTCGAACGTCTTTGGAGGCATCATGTAGATTCCCGGGCAGTTCTTACGATGGCGACTGTGCCTTATACCGTTTCAGTGCCTTTCGCTATTCTCAAGACCGATGGAGACAGAGTCATCGGTCTGGAAGAGAAACCGACATTCAACCATTTTGCCAACGCAGGCGTATATATAATAGACCGCACAATCCTGAGCGATATAAAGAGCGGTGAATACCTCGACGCTCCAGATTTTGTGGAGTCACTGATCTCAAAAGGACTGAAAGTGTCCCATTACGCTATCGAGGGCACGTGGATCGACATCGGCTCGCCCGATGACTTCCGCTACGCAAATGAAGTCACTCGATCGGTTTTTAAAATTAAAGATTAATTACTAAAGATTAATCTACAATGGTTAATTATGCATTATGAATTATGCATTATGAATTGAAAGAATTATGGCTGAATCGAATTTCATAGATTACGTTAAGATCCTTTGCCGTTCAGGCAAGGGAGGCGCAGGAAGCCGACACTATCACCGCGCAAAATACATACCGAAGGGAGGTCCCGATGGAGGCGACGGAGGACGCGGAGGCCATATTATCCTGCGCGGCAACCGCCATAAATGGACTCTTCTTGATCTCCGTTACCAAAGGCATATATTCGCTACCGACGGCCAGAGCGGCGGCGAGAACCGATCAACCGGTAAAGACGGCGAGGACCGTATCATCGAGGTTCCGGTAGGAACCACTGTGTTTGACGCCGACACCGGCGAATACCTGTGTGAGATCACTCGCGACGGAGAGGAAATCAAGCTTCTCCGGGGAGGAAAGGGGGGACGAGGCAACGTGCATTTCGCGACCCCGACCAATCGCGCGCCCCGCTACGCACAGCCCGGCCAGCCGGCCATTGAGAAAGCTGTCGTGCTCGAGCTGAAGCTTCTCGGAGACGTAGGTCTCGTAGGATTCCCTAATGCAGGTAAGTCCACTCTCCTATCGGCAATATCAGCGGCAAAACCCAAAATCGCAGACTATCCCTTCACTACGATGGAGCCGAGCCTCGGCATCGTAAGCTATCGTAACGGTCAGAGTTTCGTGATGGCAGATATTCCAGGCATCATAGAGGGAGCCAGCGAAGGCAAGGGACTCGGACTCCGGTTCCTCCGCCATATCGAACGCAATGCCGTGCTTCTATTCATGATACCGGCCGATTCTACAGACATTAAGAAGGATTATGAAATCCTGCTCAATGAGCTTAGGCAGTTCAATCCGGAACTCATGGACAAGAGCCGTGTGCTCGCCATCTCAAAGTGCGACATGCTCGACGAGGAGATGATGGAGGAAATGAAGAAGGAACTTCCTGAAGGAGTTCCGACAGTATTCATTTCAGCTGTCACAGGTTTTGGACTGACCGAACTGAAAGACCTTCTATGGCGTGAGATAAATTCTGAAGATAATCTCGCACAGTCCACCATAACCCACCGCAATCTTGACCGACACCACCGCGTGGAAGAGGAAGACGAATTTATCTTCCACCAGGACGACGAAGAAGATGAGGAATGGATGCCGGAAACCGACGAGGAATGGGAAGACGAGTTCTGGGACGAAGAACAGTCAGTCAACGATGAAGATGCCTCCTGGCGTGGCGCCAAGAAAGGCACCGGCAAGTAAGGATTAACTTACCCGTTCAGCTCGGAGAGCTGATGATTATGCAGAAACCCCAGACGTCAGTCTGGGGCTAATCATAGGGATACCAGTAGCCTCGGAGAGGCGATTTGTGATATTGACATTATGAGACAGTTGTTGCAGTTAGACATAGAAGGGATTCTCAAGAAGAGAATCCCTTTGCGTAAGCAGAAGTATATTCCCCGCTTCCTTTACGTAGCCCTCGCTCGCTTAATACATCAGGATGAGCTCAACGAGATACTGAGGATCAGTTATCCGTCGCAGGGAAGCGAGTTCTCAAGCAAAGTGCTGAAACACCTTGCAATAGATGTGGAAGTGGATGGAGCTGAGAATCTCCCCTCGCCTGAACATCGTGTGGTGTTCGCGTCAAACCACCCATTGGGAGGTCTGGACGGAATCGCCCTTATCGCGGTGTTGGGTCAACGCTACGGAGATGAGAATATCCGTTTTCTTGTCAATGACCTTCTGATGAATGTGGAGCCTCTCAGCACAGTCTTCCTCCCTATCAACAAGTACGGAAGTCAAGCGAGGGCAGCAGCGGAGGCAATAAACGCGGAATATGCATCCGATAGGCAGATAGTCATTTTTCCGGCTGGACTCGTATCGAGACTTCAACCCGGAGGAGAGATAAGCGATCTAAAGTGGCAGAAAGCTTTTGTGCAGAAAGCCATTGAGAATGAGCGCGACATCATTCCTGTAAGATTCGTAGCCATGAATCGTAAGCGTTTCTACCGGCTCGCAAAATGGAGAAAGAAACTCGGCATCAAGGTGAATATAGAGCAGGCTACCCTCCCGGCAGAGCTGTGCGCCTCACGCGGCAAGAAATTCCGAATCATCATAGGTAAACCATTAAGCTTCTCCGAACTTAAGCAGTCCGGCAAATCCTTCCCTCATCTCGCCACCGATATTCACGACCTGATCTATACCCTGCATAAGCCTGAGAAGATATGATTCTTAGGAATCAATTATCTTACCTGAATGATTATCCTACGATATGAGGTCAGGGGTATAGAGCCTGAATCTGTACATTCACAGATGACATGCATATTTCCGGTCTGTAAGTCTTCAGGTATTTTTATCTCTGCATTGCCTGAGGATGAAAATTCAAGGCATCCTTCAGGCAACGAAGCGCCTGCCTCCGGCATAATCCACCATTTATATTCAAGGATATCGCCATCCGGATCATTTGAACCGGCGACATCAAATAGTATGCTGTCACCGGGAGCAGCCTTGATCTCGATGGGAGATAACCACTCAATACCGTTAATTACCAGCTCAGGGTTGCGATTACAGGAACCGTTGGCGGCCCATTCCATTCTCGCAGCAAAGTTATTGAAGATAGCCGGATAAAAGTATTTCTCGTATTTCTGAGATATCTCCTTTATTTCAGGTCTCATGTTGGTGAAGCAAGATGTTGTGCTGTCGGGGGAAACCTCATGTCTGAAATATCCTCCCCACCCGCCATACTCCGGATGATCCGGATCGTTAAGTCCGTTTGGAAGGACATACAGAAAACTGGGGGTATCACCCTCTACTCCATACTTATACTTCGGATATACAGATCCCAAGTGTCCTTTTGTCTGGATCTTTGATTCATATTCAGGCCAGCCGGCGGCTCCGATCTCATTCCATTCTTTCAGATATTTGTCTATTGTCCTCTCAAAATACATAAGCAGTTTAATTTCAGAGTGGAAATATACAAATTTTTATTTTTCCAAACAATTAAATCGCCGTTTTTCGTAAAAATCCAAACAATTAAAACGCCATTTTACGTAAAAATCCAAACAATTTATTGTAGGAAATATCGATGATTTATTGTAGGAAATATCGATGGTTTATAGTAGGATTTGCGGCGAAGCATCT
>JAIECF010000188.1 GCA_029068655.1 Muribaculaceae bacterium
TCCCATGCAATTATTTTTCAATAAATTTCCTCGACCATTACCGATAGTAACTAAAAGAAAGTGTCAAAGACCCGAATTTCACCAACGAATTAATGATTTTTAAATATTTTTTTTGTAAATTTGCACCATGAAAACTATGTTTGGATTCAGCATTTCGCGTAAGAGTCTGATAATAGACTATATAATGATTATACTTGGCATATTCATGTATGCCTTTGGCTTCTGCGCATTCATTCTCCCCCACAAGATAGTGATGGGAGGACTGACAGGTGTGGGCACTCTCGTATATTTCGCCACAAACGAAGCGATTCCGGTAGCCGTCACCCAATATGCGCTCAATCTTCTCCTGCTCGCATTCGCCTTTAAGATAGTCGGTAAGACATTCGTTATCCGCACGATATTCGGAGCTACCGTCATCTCACTCGCAATCGGTGTTGGCGAGACATTTTTCATGAGCCTGGGGCACCCGATACTCGAAGATATGTCGCTGAGCGCGATCTTAGGAGCTATATTCTGCGGATTGGGTGTTGGCACCGTCTTGATCCATAACGGATCAACGGGAGGCACCGACATCGTGGCGTCGATGGTCAATAAACTCAGTAACGTAAGTATCGGCCGCGCGATGGTGATCACTGATATGGTCATAGTCACGAGCAGTATATTCCTTCCTTTCGACGGCACCCTCGGCGAGCGCCTGGAAGCACGCATTCCAATCATCGTTTATGGCTATGTAGTGACCTTTGTGGCCTCTTACTGCGCCGACATGATAGTAGTCGGCAACCGCCAAGCTGTCCAGTTTATCATCTTCAGCCGTGAATGGCAGTCCATAGCCGATGCCGTCAACAACGAGGCAAAAAGAGGAGTGACCGTTCTCGACGGAGAGGGATGGTATAGCAAAAAGCCTATCAAGATCCTGATGGTATGGTGCCGGAAGATAGAGGCTCCAGGCATCATGCGCCTCGTAAAAGGCATAGACGAAGATGCGTTCATCACGCAGGGAGCAGTCAACGGAGTCTTCGGCAAGGGCTTCGACATGTATAAGATAAAGATGAAGACAAAAAAGAACCAGACGTCCCATCTTGAAGCGTAAATACAGACAGAATAGGACAACAATAGATTTTTCCATCATAACAAACAATAACCAACAACTTAAATCTATGAAGAGACTGTTTCTCTTATCCGCCCTCATGGTGTTGTGCTCAGCTGCCTGGGCCAACTACGTATGCCGCGGATCCGTTTTTGACAAGCAGGGAGAACCCCTGATCGGAGCGACCGTCGCAGTGCCCGGCACAACGACAGCTACGGCAGCCGACATCGACGGCAATTTCTCGCTCTCAGTTCCTGACAACACCAAGGAGATCAAGATCTCCTATGTGGGCTATCAGGACAAGACAGTGAAAGCACAGCCTGATATGGGACGCGTAGTGCTCGAGACAGAGGCAACCATGCTTCAGGACGTAGTAATCACCCAGTCGGTCGCTGTAGCGCGTAAGACACCTGTAGCCGTTTCCGCAATCACAGCCGGACAGCTCGAGGCTAAGCTCGGCAACCAGGAACTTCCTGAAATCCTCAAAACCACTCCCGGCGTGTGGGCTACTAAGGACGGCGGTGGCTTCGGCGATGCAAAAATCAACATCCGTGGCTTCAAGTCGCAGAACACCGCAACAATGGTGAACGGCGTTCCCGTCAACGATATGGAATGGGGTGGCATCTATTGGTCGAACTGGAGCGGTCTCGGCGACATTATGTCGTCCATGCAGGTGCAGCGCGGTCTCGGTGCGACGATGATTTCGACGCCATCATTCGGAGGTACGATCAATATGATCACCAAAGGTCTTGACGCAAAGAAGGGCGGTACGGCATGGTATGGTCTCGGAAATGACAATTCCATGAACTACGGTATATCATTCTCTACCGGACTTATGGACAACGGCTGGGCAATCACCTTCTTAGGCTCACGCAAGACAGGTGACGGCTATGTGCAGGGTACGGCCTATGAATCGTATAATTACTTCCTGAACGTGTCAAAGCGCCTCAATGACAACCATCAGTTATCTCTTACTGTCACAGGAGCTCCCCAGACCCACTACAAGAGAAATTCCTCCGATGGTCTGACAATCGAGGGATGGCAGGACGTAGCCAACTATATGCCCAAAGGACAGGCTTACCGCTACAATCCCACCTATGGTCTCGGCCTCAACGGTGAGCACAAGGCGTCACAGTACAATGTCTACAATAAACCCGTTGGAATGCTGAAGCACATCTGGCAGATCAATCATAAGTCATCGCTGACAAGTGTAATCTACGCGTCGATCGGTTCAGGTTACGGCTCAAGCGGCCAGGGTGCACAGATCGGCACTTCAACCTCGACATACTACAGCTATTGGTATGGTTCGTCAAACGGTAAGCTTAATTGGAGGACAATTGAGAACAACGGCGTCACATACAACCTGCGTCATGGCAACGGTATGTTCGCATACGATCAGATCCAGCTGATGAACCAGGCGAGCACAACCGGCTCTCTCATGGTGATGTCGAACTCTGTCAACAACCACAAATGGTTTGGAGGCGTTTCAAACTATAAGACAGAACTTTCAGACAAAGTTTCCCTTACAGCAGGTGTCGACATCCGCTATTATTATGGCGAACACACGAATGAGATCTCCGACCTTTACAATGGAGAATACTTCATCGACTACTATCGCTCAGCTTCAAACAACACGCGCACATTTGCAACAGAAGCGGAAAAGACTGCATATCGCAATCAGAAGTTAGGCGTAGGCGATGTAGTCTACAGAGACTGGGACAGCCGCATATGGCAAGAAGGACTTTACGCTCAAGTAGAGTATAACCTCCTCGACAATAATCTTAATCTTGTGCTTGCTGCAGCCGGTAACCTCAATACATATACCAGATTTGAACATATGTATTGCAATCCGGAAGAAAGCAAATCCCCTTCAAAGAATTTCTTTGCAGGAAACGTCAAGGGTGGAGCTAACTATAACATCAACCGCTATAACAACGTGTATGTAAATGGCGGTTACATTACCCGTGCCCCATATCTGCAATATGGTGTTTTCGTATCGCCAGCCAACTCCAACGCGATTAACCCCAATTCGCGCAATGAGAAAGTTGCAGCTGTAGAACTTGGCTATGAATTCCATTCTCCAAAGTTTACTGCCCAGCTGAACGGATATTATACAATGTGGATGGACCGTACGCTTATCTCAACCGGAACATTGGAATATGACAACGACCGCTACACAGCAACCATGAATGGTGTCGATTCCCGCTATATGGGATTGGAACTCAATTTCGTATATAAGCCAACAAGATGGTATGAGCTTACCGGTATGTTTGCCATCGCAGACAATACATGGCAGAACTCCCCTATCGGATACTACTATAACAGCCAGGGGCAGGCTCTTTCAAGTCTTGGAAACCGTAACACCCCGGCAACTACCACTACCCCGCTCGCAGAAGATCATCTTTATGCAACGATCGATCAGAAGGGTGTAAAAGTAGGTGGAGCAGCTCAACTTACAGCTGCATTAGGAATGCAATTCAAGCCTTTCAAAGGCTTTACAGTTGGTGGCGACTGGACTTGCAATGCACTAAACCATAGCGATTTCTCACTTAATGGCAGCAGCAACGTAAGCCTTTCTCCGGGTCAGACACTTAAGATCAATGAACCTTGGACAATTCCATTCGGAAATCAGCTTGATCTTAATGCCAGCTATAACTTCGACATCACGAAGGGTCTAAGATGTATGGTATCAGCAAATATCTATAATGTATTTAGCAACTACTATATTATGGACGCTTATACTGACTACAGCAAAGTGGGCACATGGCAAGATGCATTCCGTGTATTCTACAGCCAGGGACGTACATTCAACTTCCGTGTCAAGTTCTTCTTCTAATCACTTATCTTTGGAAATAAAACAATGAATAAAAATATTATAAATACCCTCCTTGTAGGTTCGGCTGCACTTGCATTAGCAAGCTGTAGTGAAAACACTTGGAATGAACATTTCCTCAAGGGCTTCGAAAGCGGTGTTGATTATGAGAATGCCACCTCAGGTGCATATACTCTTACAACAGAGGACTATGAGGCTATTTCTAAGTTAATGCAAGATAAGGCTCAGACAGATGCTGAAAAAGCAGAGGCTAAAGCAATAGCTACAAATTGCTATTTCAATAAGAACGGGAACTTCCCTGCTTCTGTGGCGCTTCCACCTTTTATGGAAACAGCTTCCTTCCCCTACTACCTTGCATCCAACGGATCAACAGCTGACATTTCTTATTCAGAAGCATCCGATGTGCCGGAAGTACTCTCCGCTATAAGCGGTGCTACGGAATATACCGTATCATCCGATGACTATAAGAATGCATGGGGCAGCGATGTGGATTATATCGCAGCTTTCGCTCCTATGACACCGGCGGCTGTCAAGCTTCCCGGCATACTTAAGAATGCGATTCCCGATGCGGCAGCCGGTGCATATGCCATCGTAAGGTATAATGAAAGCGAAACCAACCCCATCTTCATCTCAAACTCAGAAGTCGAGGAATTTGCCGGCGGCACTTTCTTTATGGTTGCGGATGGTATAAACGGAGCCGGTCCGGTATCAGGCAAGACCTACGGATACCTTCCTCTCGTAGAGATGCAAGTTTCAGATGGCGCAGTAAACGCAAGTGAAACAAATGCCTTCACTTTCATTCCTACCGATGGAGGCTACTACATTAAGGATGTATATGGTCGCTTCTTATATCAGAAAGGCACCTACAATAGCTTTAATTTTGCTTATGATCTGTCTTCAGTACAGGAAGAAGAAGGATGTGCAGTATGGACAGTCGAAGTGGCATCTAACGGACAAGCTACTATAACTAACATTGCAGTCGGCAAATGGATTCAATATGATGGCGGCTATAGCAGCTGGGGATCTTACAATGAAGCTAAAGGAACTCTTCCTGTGCTCTATAAAGCACCATCTCCTAAATTCTATCTCGTGACAGAAGATGGACACGGTGCAGGTCCTGTGGCAGAGAACAAGCCCTACGGATACCTTGCAAGCGTAGACATGACAGTCGAAAACGGCGCTGTAGTGTCAGCCGATCCAACCAATGCTTTCACTTTTGAAGTTACGAATGGGGGCTTCTACATCATAGATTCTTATGGCCGCTATCTATATCAGGATGAGACTCACACAAGTTTCAATGTTTCTGAGGCAATACCGGAAGAAGGCGCAGTATGGACGTTGTCAACCGATGAAAATGGACTCGTTAAAATACTAAATGTAGACAGGTCTAAATACATTCAGTACGACAACAATTACAACAGTTGGGGATCATATGCTGAAGACAAGGGAGCTATGCCCAAAATGTATAACGCCGCTCTTTCCGCAGCTGCAAAACCAGCCGCTCGCGTGGTGGCCGGCACCCCAGTTACAGAGGGCACGAACTCAGTATACTATTATGACGGTAGTAAATGGGAAGCTGCCTCAGGAGTTATCGCTCTTGATCCAGCTGATTATGCGGCAATGGGCGTAGACAATGCAAAACTGACATCACCCGAGACAATGATTCCGCTTTATCTCAAGAATAAGCTAATCTATGCTCAGGATGGTGATGAAATGATCGTGGTCTACAACTACAACAAGGCTGATCTATTTGTTTACGATGGTGCAAAATGGACATTGAACAACAATGGATTGGAAAATGTAGTCGGTAAATTCTCCAAGAGCAACAATGCCTGGAGTTTCACTAAATATGTGGGCAAGGCAACTTTCGATCTCTTCAATGAAGACCAGCTCATGCTTGACCGCAACTATATCTTCGTAGCAGGAAATATTTGTGGCACAGTCATTCCAAGCAGCGATACCTACGGATATATCAATGCATATAATGTAGCGATAGTAGATGGCACGATAGTGATTCCAACAGATGCCTATGCATATACATTTGCATCATCTGCAACTGTTGAGGATGTTAAATATAGCGTACCTGAAGGTACATTCCTCATGAAGGATTCCAACAACCGCTATCTCTATATGAGGGGAACTTACACTTCATTCAATGTTCAAGACAATCCGACTATCGAGGATGGAGGCATCTCCAAATCATTCCTTTGGACAGCATCAAAAGACGCTGACGGAAATTGGACAATCAAGAATGTAGATAATGGTAAGACATGGGCTTATTCAACCAAATATACAAGTTTTGGAGCCTACGATTCACTGTCTGATGTTGATGTACTTCCTACACTCTATATGATGCGTGAATAATAACTCTTCTATATTTATATAAAAAGAGTCGCTTTCATCAAGGAAGCGACTCTTTTTATTCTTATCTTATATGTAACTCTTATATGTAACAAAACCTGCGGCTCGCCAACCAAGAATAGACAATCAAAAACTTACACATTTAAATTTTATTGTGCAATAAGTTGTCTAAATAAAAAAAATTACATACTTTTGCAAACATAAATAAAACTGAATATAATAATCAATAAATACAGGTAAAAAAAGATATGGATGAACTCATGCAACTCGCACAGCGACTAAAAGGACTTCGCGATTCCCTCGACCTCTCTGTAGAGGAAATGGCAGCTGATTGTGGTGTTACGCCGGAGACGCTGATAAAATATGAGAGCGGCAATTACGATATTCCCGTAAGTTTCCTACAAAGACTCGCAAGCCGAAACGGCGTAGAACTGACCGCCCTGCTCTTTGGAGAGGAACCGACAATGAATACTTATTACGTAAATAGAAAAGGTAAAGGCGTAAAGGTAGAGCGTAGGGCTGCTTACTCTTATGAAGATCTCGCTTCAGGATTCCGACAGAGAAACATGATACCTTTTTTAGTAACCATTTCACCCGACCATACGGCAGGAACGATTCACGCTCCAAACACTCATGAAGGACAGGAGTTCAACTATGTGCTTCAAGGGGAGGTAGAAGTGACCGTTGGCAAGAAGACTACCATACTTCGTCCGGGAGACAGCGTAATGTTCGACTCAACCATGCCCCATGCACTTAGAGCCATCGGCGACAAGGATGCTAAAATAATAGCTATTATAAATTGATAAACAGTGTTTGCGATTTATCATTATTCATAATTAAACAAGACGAATTATGATAA